>JAIEQO010000643.1 GCA_019747655.1 Gemmataceae bacterium
ACGCCGACCGAACGGTATCCCATAGGGGAACTGAAGGCGGCTGCCACCCTGACCGTCAAACTCACCTCGGGAGAATCTTGGTCGCAGCGGGTCATGATCACCGGCGACATCGTGCCGGACGTGGAGCCGTCGCCCCCGGCGTACCCGGGCGGCGGTCGGCAGGTAGGCGAGACGTTCGAGTTCGAGGTCAGCCTGGCGTCGGCGACCGGGACCCCGTTCACCGTGGCCGATGTCAAGGTGATCGGGGAAGGGTTAGGTCCTGTCTGACAAGCCCCGAAAATGCCTTGGAAAACGCGGGGAAACGGGGCTTGTCAGACAGGACCTAGCCGTGTCGCCGATCCGCGGAGGCTACGCCATCCGGCAACAATGCGTCGCCGCGGGCGCTCAATCCGGACGGGTCGAGTTCGACATCCGGTCGGGAGCCGACCGGTTCACCCTCAGCGTGCCCGTGGATTACATCGGCGTGTCGCCTTGACCGACGCAGAACGGAGTTCCCGGGCACTTACCGAATCGGGATCAGGGCATGACTCGGTTAGCAACGACCGCCGTGTGCATCGGACTCGGACTAACATCAGCCGGGATCGCGGACGCCCAGCCGAAACCTCCGACAATCGATGAGATTAAGCAGGCGTGGCAGCGGCGGCAGGACGAGATCAAGTCGCTGCGGATGACCTATAACGAGGTCCGCACCCAACCGAAGGGGTCGCTGGAGTTTTTCGGCGTACCGCCCGAACGGAGCGGCCCGCAGCCCCCCCGCGACCTCCGGCTCACAGGTCAAGGAGTGGTGACACTCGACGGTACACGATTCCGGCTCCGTACCGAGCGACAAAGGTGGTCAGTCGAGGAAAGCCGAGTTGGAGTCGCAGAAGACGAAAGTGTGTACAGCGGTGATAAGAACGTTAGTCTGATGGTCAAATCACCGGGCCGTAGCCAACCTGATGCAGAAATTACCAAACGTCAGCGGCCTTTGGAAGGGTTGGAGTATACCTACTTGCCGATCACTTGCTACGCTCGCGGCCAGAATCCGCGGTTCGCGCCCCTCGACCTGGACGAGTACGAGGTCGCCGATCGCTCTCCGGTCGTCAACGGACAACGATGCGTCGAACTAGTTAAAGCAAACCGTGGGAACGCCGGCGGTTCACACGTGCTACTCGATCCCAACCGTGGCTTTACTCTACTCCGCTACTGGCTAGTGAATCGGGGGCGGGTGACGCTTCGGTTGGATGTCCAGTACGCCGCGGCTGGGGGGTTAGACTGTGCGCCGGCGTCGTGGGACTATGCCATCACGACCCCTGCCGGTGAGCCGATCGAGTCCAAGCAGGTGAAAGTCGAGGTACTTGAAATCAACCCCAACCTGGCATCGACTGAGTTCGACCTGTCCTTGCCCCCCGGCACCCGGGTGTATGACGAATACAACGGACAGGCCACCCGGTACGTTGTTCGTTCCGACGGCCAGCCAGGACCCGCGGTGCCGGACGCGAGCCACCCGACCTACGAGCAGCTAGCTGCATTGGCCGACAGCGAGGTAGGCGGATGGAGACGAGCCGCGGCCATTGCCTTGGTCGCGGCACTCGTGTCAACTGCGACAATGCTGTGGGTGATCCGGCGACACCACCGGCAGCCGAAGCTCCCGTAATCTTCGCCAGCCCCAAGGAGGTGCCCGATGTGGATGAGGCTCACGAGCATCGGGGTACTCGTCGTCGTGATGGCCTGGCTCGGCACCGTGCCCCTCGCGGACGTGCGTGGTGCTCCGGTCAACTGTACGAAAACGTGCTCGCAAACGCAGTTCCAAACGAACTGCAACAAGTCCACCTACAGCTACACGACCAAGCAGGACTGCACGTTCTGCAACGGCAACACTAGCCCCACCTACTGTACGGACCTCAGTCTACCCAACAACTGCCAACCGACCAAAGACGACAAGGTCCGCTGGGCGGTCGTGACGGTGAACTCAGACTTGTGCCCCTGCACCCACGCCGACGGGACGCAATTCAAGTACGCCGAGTCGAACAAACTGACCGAAAAACAGATCGAGGGACTCGTTCTCGGTCAAGAGGTTACGCGGTACACATGCCAGGCCCCCTGACCCGACCGATACGTAGTGCTACGAACTACCGCCAGCGTGCGGCCGGTATCTCCCTCGTTGAGTTGGTAGTCGTTCTTGCGATCGTCTCGATCCTACTCGCCCTGACGACCGCAAGCGTCCAACGAGTCCGCGCTGCGGCCGCCCGGACCGCGTGTGCCAATCAACTCCGCCAGCTCGCCCTCGCCCTCCAGTCCTACGAGGCCCAGCGGGGGGCGTACCCGCCCGGGGTCGCCGGCGACCGCGATCCCAGGGAGCCGTACCCGTTCCTGGCGTTCCACGCCAGACTCCTCCCCTTCCTTGAACAGGAGCCCCGTTGGGCGGAGGTGGAGGCCGCGTTCCGCACCACCAAGGACTTCATGGCCGACCCGCCGCACACCGGCCTGTCGACCGCTATGCCCCAGTTCGGCTGTCCGCTCGACGCCCGCGTCCGGACCCCTCAGCCGGCCCGCGGACGGCCGGACCAACTCCGCGGGCTCACGTCTTACCTCGGCGTCGAAGGGACCAACTCCCTCAAGCAAGACGGGTTGCTCTTCCTGAACTCCAAGGTCCGGACGGCCGACGTAGCCGACGGGCTCAGCAACACCCTGGCCCTCGGCGAGCGGCCGGCCAGTCCGGACTTCCTGTTCGGCTGGTGGTACGGCGGGTGGGGCCAAGACAAGGACGGCGAGGCCGACATGCTCCTCGGCGTCCGGACCAATAACGCCCGGACCTGGGTGCCCGACTGCCCGAAGGGCCCGTACAGCTTTACCGCGGGCAAACTCGACAACACCTGCGACGTGTTCCACTTCTGGTCCCTCCACCCCGGCGGGGCCCACTTCGCGTTCGCCGACGGGTCGGCCCGGTTCCTCCGGTACTCGGCCGACGACCTCCTGCCGGCCCTCGCCACCCGGGCCGGCGGGGAGGCCGTCGCCCTGCCCGACTGACGACCAACCACATTGATCTTGACATCCTGTACATTATGTGATATTGTGTCCACTAATATCGGCGGGTGTTTCCCGCCGGTTGGACGGGGGACACGACCGTGACCGGATACGGCAACGGTAGGGTCGGGACACAAGAGTTGAGCCGCCAACGAGTTCGGGCGAAAAAATTGGGCGACCGTGACCGCCTGGCGGTGCAAACAGCACGCATTCGGATGACCGAACCCGTTGCACAACCACGGGTTCGGCAAGACGACCGGTTCAACGAAAAACAGGAGGGGGGGAGGGGGTGGTCGGATTCCACCCCAAACCAAACTCCGAAACCCTACGAAAGCCAGGAGGCGAGCAGGTCGGGGGCCTCAGCCGCGACCGGCCGCTGTGCCGGCACCGCGACCGGCGGCGGGGTCATGGCCCCGGACCGGACCATCCGGGTCGCCTCGTCGGCCGCCCGCCACTGCCGCTCGACCTCGGCCTCCCGCTCCTCCAGCTCCGCCCGCAGGGTCTGCTCCAGCTCGTCGGCCTCGGCCAGCCGGCGCTCCAGGTCCTCCTCCCGCCGGCCCAGCTCCTCCTCCCGCCGGGACAGCTCCTCGGCCCGGGCCGCCTGGGCCGCCCGCTCCCGGTTCAGCTCGTGCTCCCGGTGCAGGAACCCGGCCTCGGCCTCGGACTCGACCCGGGCCATCTCCTCCCGCCGCTGCCGCAACAAGTCGAGCTGGACCTGGACGTACCCCTGGAACCGGCCGACCTCCTGCCGCAGCCAGGACAAATGGGCCCCGGCGTTGGCCGGTGTAATCTCCTCCGGCAGCCCCCGGCCGGAGATCACCCCCGGGGAGAGCGACCCGCGGGGCGGCGGGGTGACATCCGGCGGGGCCCCCTTCCCCACCCACACGGCCAGCCCGTCGTGGTCGTCGACTAGGGACGGGGCCGTGACCGCGTTGCGGGCCGGGAACTCGGTCTGGCACTGGGGGCAGCCGATGACCGCGTCGATCTGGTCGTCGGGCAGGTCGCCGCGGAGGCCGCACTTGGGGCAGGTGATGAGGGTCGGCATGAGGTTCCGGGGGGACGGCATGGTTGGCACCTGGAGCCTAGCACCGGGTGGGCGGACGTGCCGGCGGATCAGCCGGCCGGCCGGGCCGGGTCGCCCCGCATGTAGCCGCTGTCGGCCGGCGGGTCGTAGCGGATGGCCAAGTCGGGGGTTTCGAGCCGGACGCCGCCCCGGACCCGGGATTCGAGGGCGGTGTCGAGGACGCCGCCGGTGAGCTGGGTCCGCTCGGCCGGGTAGGGAGGTTTACCGGTGGACAGGAACTCTTCGACCCGAATGGACAGGGCTTCGAGGAACGCGGCCCCAGGCGGCGGCGGCAGGAAGAACAGGGTCGAGACCGGCTTGTCCCGGCCGGCGACCCGCCCGGCGAACGTCTCGTCGGCGACGTGGCCGTCCAGTTGGAGGACCGACGCCTTGAGCCCGTCCCGGTACTCGACGTGGAACAGGATCGGCCCGGGGACGAAGTTCCGGCCGTCCTTCGGCCGGGCGAACCGGCGGCAGTTGGCCCGGATGTCGCCGGCGTTCCGGGACGCGCTGCGGCCGACGGCGTGGTCGAGCAGCTCCCACGACCAGAGGCCGTCGTCCCCGGCCTTCCAGACGGCCTCGCCTTGCAGGCAGGTGACGGCCTTGACGCCCTGGTCGGGGGTCGGCGTGCCGGGGGCGAACCGCCGCTCGGCCATGCACTGGAGGGTTTCGAGGGCGTGGATGCCGTAGGTCTCCAGGTCGCCGCGGCTGGCGACGACGGCCTCGGTGAGCTTGGTGCCGAGCGGGAGTTCGAGTTCGGGCCGCCGCCACGTCACCGGCAGGCTCGAACCGGCCATCAGCGGGAAGCCCAGCTTCTCGGCGGTGGCGACCATGTCGGCGGCCTTGCCCCGGTCGTAGCTCAGGTGCTTGTCGCAGAACACCGGTACGGCCCGGCCGGACTTCTCGAACACATCCACGATCTGCCGGAAATACTCGTGGCGGGGGTAGAGCTTCTGGCCCTTGGCGTTGAGGGGGTAGTCGCCGTGCTCGCAGATGAGCAGCACGCCGTCGACGGCCAGCTTGCCGGTCCCGAGGGTCAGGGCGTCGGCGATGGTGGGCGACTCGCGGTAGCCGTGGTCCTTGGCCAGCTCGCGGCTCAACTCGCCGGCCGGCTTCTGCTCGGCGTACACGCTGGCCACGCCGAACGGCGGGAAGTGGTGCCCACCGGCGGGGGTGAGGTAGCCGTCGAGGAACCGGCCGGCGATGTGGTACGCATGGGACAGGTAGGTGTAGACGCTGGCGACGACGGCGACGGTCTTCTCGGCGGGCTTCGGCCGCTTCGGCGGGCGGAGCCGCAACGGGTCAGCGGCGGAAGCGGGGCGAATGCCCGCAGCCCCGAGAACGGCACTCGACGCGAGGAACGACCGGCGGGTGAGGGGCGGCATGGCGGGCCGGGTCGGTGTAGACTGGTCGGGGTGGGATTCCGCCCGCGTATTGTAGGCCCCCATGAACCGACCCGCCGCCCTCCTGCTCGGGTGCTGCCTCATCGCCGGCTGCAGCCCGAAGACCGAGCTGACCCACCGCGAACCGGACGGGCCGGCGGCCCTGCCTGAGCCGGGCCGGCGGGGGACGTTCACCATCGGCCCGGACACCACGGTGGTCGACGGCCCGCTCCTGCCGACCGGCCAGATCGACTACATCGCCGCCCTAAACGACCGGCTGGCGAAGGGCGTCACCCCCGAGACGAACGCGGCCGTCTTGCTGTGGCAGGCGCTCGGCCCAACTCCGCCGGACCGCCACCGGGTCCCGCCTGGATTCTTCGACCGGCTCGGAATGCCGGCCCCGCCGCCGGTCGGCCGGTACTATGTCACACACCCAATGTTCCGCGACCGGCAGGTCGGACCCCCGCACCCGTCGGCGGCGGCCTACCGGCAGCCGTGGACGACGGACGAGTTCCCGGACGTGGCGAACTGGTTGGACGATAACGCCGAGCCGCTGGCCCTGGTGGCGGAGGCGGCGAAGCGGCCGGCCTACTACTCGCCCCAACTCCTCATCCCATCCCCGAAGGAGTCGCCCGGGTTGGTCCACACCCGCCTCCCCACGACGCAATTGTGCCGGGAGCTCGCGGCCGCATTCGCCGCCCGGGCAATGCTGCGATGCCGTGAAGGCGAAACGGCGGACGCCTGGCAGGACCTACTGACCTGCCACCGGATCGGCCGGATGATCGGCCGGGGCGGGGCCCCCATCGACGCCCTGGTCGCCTTTGCCATCGAGCAGGTCGCCTGTCAGGCCGACCTGGCCTTCATCGAGCACACCAAGCCGGGTCCAGACCAAGTCCGGAGCTACCTGCGAGACCTGGCCGGGTTGCCCCCACTGCCCGACGTGGCCGCGAAGGTCGGGCTCGCCGAACGGTTCATGATGCTCGACTTCGTGATGCTGACGGACCGGTACGGGCTGGCCCACTTCCGCGGGTTCGCCAAGGACGGCGAGGACTTCTTCGCCAACCTCGTGCTTGACGGCGCGGACTGGGACCCGGCCCTGCGCACGGCCAACGGCTGGATCGACCGGTTCGTCGCGGTCCTCCGCCGCCCGACCCGGGCCGAACGGACCGAAGCCTTCGAACTGGCGGTGGCCGACCTGGTCGAACTCAAGGCCCGGGCGTCCCAGCCGGACGCGCTGGCACGCCGGCTGGCGGCCGGGATCGAGCCGGCCCGGGCCAAAGGGGAGGCCATCGGCGACATCATCGTGTCGCTGATGCTGCCGGCCATCGGCAAGGTCCAGGTCGCATCCGATCTCGCCCACCAAGCCCACGCCAACGTCACGGTGGCGTTCGCCCTGGCCGCCTACCGGCACGACCACGGGAAACACCCGGCCGCCCTCGCCGACCTCGCCCCGAAGTACCTCGCCGCCGTCCCCGGCGACCTCTTCTCCGGCGGCCCGCTGGTCTACAAGCCGGAGAAGGACGGCTATCTCCTCTCCAGCGTCGGGCCGGACGGGGAGGACGACCACGGCCGCGGGCCGGGCGACGACCCGCCCGGGGACGACCTGGCGGTCCGGATGCCCGGCGGGGCTCGATAGCCCGCCCCGCCCGCACCCGCTACACCGATGGGGAAGGAGAACCCCCGCATGCCGTCGCTGGCCGACCAGTTCCCGGACGTCACCCGGCGCAACGAGCCGCTGGCCCCGCACACCCACCTGCGGATCGGCGGCCCGGCCGAGTTCTTCGTCCGCCCGACGACGGTGGACGAACTCCGGGCCGTGCTGCTGGCCTGCCAGAAGGGGAAGGTCCCGGTCCGGATGCTCGGCGGCGGGTTCAACCTGCTCGTCCGGGACGACCCGGTGCCCGGGGCCGTGGTCCAACTGACCGCCCCGGCGTTCCGGACGATCGAGTGGGACGGCAAGAAGGTCGTCGCCGGCGGAGGCGGGCAACTGTTCGACCTGATCGCCTTCGCCGCCCGGCAGGGGCTGGCCGGGCTCGAAACCCTGGTCGGCATCCGGGGGACCGTAGGCGGGAGCGTCCGGGTGAACGTCGGCGACCGCAACGGCGAGATCGCCCAGACGGTCGGCCGGGTGACGGTGATGACCGAGGCCGGGGCCGTCCAGGTCCGCCAGCGGGACGAGCTGACGTTCGGCGAGCACCAGAGCGACCTGGACGAGCCGGTCATCCTGTCGGTCGAGTTCGACCTGGACCGGGACGACCGGGACGCGGTCCTCAAGCGGTTGCGGAAGGCGTGGGTGCTGCAGAAGGGGGCCGAGCCGTTCAGCTTCCAGCACGCCGCCCGGCTGTTCCACAACCCGCCGGGCAAGAGCGCGGCGGGCCTGATCGACCGGGCCGGGCTGACCAAGGCGAAGGTCGGCGGGGCCGAGCTGAGCGAGCGGAACGCGAACTACGTCGTCGCCCACCCGGGTACGACCGCCGCCGACATCCTCCAGCTCGTCGACCACGTCCGCGACCGGGTCCGGGAGCGGACCGGGGTGACGCTCGAACGGGAGTTGAACGTGTGGTAGGAGGCCGGTCGGACCGGCCCGGCGCGGATTGGTTTGGTTTCGGGACACGCACACCCTGCGCCGAAACCAATGAATCTCGTCGAACTGACGACCGCCTTCGACGAGGCCCGACACCGTGCCGAAGGGCAGGAAGCCGAAACCGCCGCCCCGGGCGGCCCGCCGGTGGCCCCGGCGGGTGGCGGCCGCCGTCCTTACCCTGGCCGTCGCGGCCGGGGCCGTGGCTGCCGTCCGTTGGTTCGGGGATGTGGCGACTACCCGGATCGCCGGCCGCAACCGCTACGCCGTCCCGCTCGCGGATGTCCAATTCGACCCGCCCCCGGGCACCGACCGCGATACCTTCCTGGCCGAGGTCCGGTACGCCGGCGGACCGCCCGACCCGGTCCACCCGCTCGACCCGGCCGACCGGGGCCGGCTGGCCGCCGCGTTCGCCGCCCACCCGTGGGTCGAGGCGGTCGAGGGGGTAACGGCCGAGCCGCCGGCGGCGGTGCGGGTCCGGCTCCGGTTCCGGACGCCGGTGCTGGCCGTGCGGTCGGCCGACGGCAAAACCCGGCTCGTCGACGCGGAGGGCGTGTTGCTGCCGGCGGCGTCCGTCCCGGCCGGGGTCGCGGAGTTGACGACGCCGGTGCCGGCACCACCGTTAGCCGCCGGCCAGGTGTGGGAGGACGAGACGGTCCGCCGGGCGGTCGGGCTGGTGAAGGATTACCGACCGGCGAAGCTGGAGCGGACACCAAAAGGCTGGCGGCTCACCCTGCCTGGCGGGAAGGTCGTGACTGTCGGCTGAAACCCACGTCCGCGGGTTTGATTTGGCGCCGGCCGCGCCCTCGGGTACAACTCGATCCCGGGGCTTCCGACCGACAACCGCGGTCCGCCCGGGCGGCCCCCAACCCCCGTGGGAGGCGTGGTCATGTGGACGCGGGTGGTCTTGGGGGTCGCGGTCGTGAGCGCGGCGGCCGCGACCGGCGGCCAGAAGGACGAGCGGACGAAGGCGTGTCTGCCGCCCCTGCCGGACGGCAACGCCTGCCTGTTCCGGGTGGCGAAGGTCGGCCGGGGCGAGATCGGGCTGAAGCTCGGGCGGGAGTACGAGTGCCGGGACCAGCAGCCGGCCACCGCCCGCGGGGCGGCCGGCGGCAAGGTCGAGCTGCGGACGGCCGCGCGGCCGTGCGACGAGGACCCGAAGCTGATCCCGGACGGGAGCATCCTGCGGATCGAGCCGGCCGGCGGCCCGCCCGGCGAGGTGATCCGGCGGGCCGACGACCTGGCCCACCTGACCTCCCCGTTCCGGATCGAGTTCCGCGGCACGACCTTGTTCGCCGGCCACCTGGAGGCGACCCACCGGCTCTCGACCTGCCACAAGCCGTTCGGGGCCGACGACTGCGACCAGAAGAACCGCCTCCACGGGTGGCTCGTCGGGGCCGGGGAGGGGCCGGCGGCGGGGTTCACCCTCCGGGCCTACCTGACCGCGACCACCGACCCGCTTAAGGGCCCCCAGGTCGTCTATCGGCTGACCGAGTTCGCCCTCGACGGGGTACTCGTCAAGGCCCCATGACCGCGGCCGGCGTCACCCCCCGACCGGGCGGGCGGCCATGCCGACCGCCCGGCGGACGAGCCGCATGGTGGTGTGGGCGACCTCCCGGGCCCGCCTCGCCCCGGACTGCAACACCTCCTCCACATACCCCGGGTCGCGGGCGAGCTGCTTTCGTTTTTCCCGAGCTTTGCCAAATAGGTCGTCGAGGTTGCGTTTTAGATGCCACTTCGCGTCGCCGTACCCGAAGGGTCGCCCCTGCCGGTCATCAGCGTTCTTCATTGGGTTGAGGTACATCTCTCGGTAACGCGCTAACTTCTCCGGCGGTGAGACGAGCTGGAGCAACTTGAAAACGTTACAGGTGTCCGGATTCTTCGGCTGATCGGCTGGCGTAGAGTCGGTCTTGATCCCAGCGATGGCGGCCTTTAGGGATTTCTCGTCGGCGAAGATGTCGATCGTGTTCCCGTAGCTCTTGCTCATCTTCTGGCCGTCGGTCCCGGGGACCACGGCCGCCTCGCCCAGAACCTCCCGCGGTTCGGGGAACACTTCGCCGTAGGCCCCGTTGAAGTACCCGGCCATGTCCCGGGTCATCTCCAGGTGCTGCACCTGGTCCTTGCCGACCGGGACTTGGTGCGACCGGACGATGAGGATGTCGGCGGCCATCAGGACGGGGTAGGTGAACAGCCCGACGCTGGCGGCGATGCCCCGGTCCACCTTGTCCTTGTAGGAGGTGGCACGCTCCAAAAGCCCCATCCCGGTGACGCTGCCGAGGAACCAGGCGAGTTCGCAAACTTCGGGGATGTCGGACTGGCGGTAGAAGGTGGCCTTCATGGGATCGAGGCCGAGGGCCAGGTAGTCCAGGGCCACGTCCCGGACATTGTCCCGGAGGATGTCCCGGGCCGACCGGGCGGCCAATCCCTTCGTCTTCGCCGCCGCCCCGGCCTCGGCTTCTTCGGCCCCCTTGAGGGTGGTCAGGGCGTGGTAGTCGGCGATGAAGTAGAACGCCTCGCCGCGGTCCTGGAGTTCCAGGTGCTGCTTGATCGCCCCGAAGTAGTTGCCGAGGTGGAGCTTGCCCGACGGCTGGACGCCGCTGAGGATGCGGGGGCGGTTTCCGGCGGAACTCATCGGCTGGCCTTCCTTCGATACCACGGACACGGCTACAGTACGGCCGGTTCGGGGCCCGAACACCCGCCGGAGGGCGTCGGAGTGGAAGCCGCCCGGCACACGGAAATTACCCTCGACGCGATCCGGACCGCCCTTGCCGCCCCCGGCGAGCACCGGCTGTTCCGCTCGGGCAAGCTGCCGGGCCTCTTCCCGTCCCGGGCCGGTGCGTCGGCCGAAGCTGCGTTGCAGGCGTTGAAGGACGGCCTGCTCGAAACCGTCCGGACCGAGACCCGCGGCAAGGTCGTGACCGAGTGGGTGGCGGCCACCCCGAGGGCCGTCGCCTTCGCCCACGAGCACGACTCGCCCAAGCGGGTGCTGCGGGAGCTGCGGGAGGTGTTGCAAACGACCCGGGCCGGGGTGCCGGTCTGGCTGGACGAGTCGCGGCAGGAGCTGGCCACCCTCTCCGCCCGGTTCGAGACCCGGGCCGCTGCCATGCTGGACCGGCTGGACCGGCTCGCCGACCGGGTCGAGGCCGCCCTGCGACGGGCCGACGCCTCGGCCCCGGCGGTCGGGCCGGGGACGGCCGGGGTGGTGCCGTGGGCCGTCGCCGCCCTCGAATACCTCGACCAGCGGCGGGGCGACTGCCCCCTGCCCGAACTCTTCGCCGCCGTCCGCGACTGGTTCTCGGGCCTGACCCTACCGGAGTTCCACGACGGCCTCCGCCGGCTCCACGACGCCCGGGCGGTCCGGCTCACCCCGACCGACGACATGCCCGAGCCGGAGTACGCCATCGTGACGGACGGGGCATTGATGTACGCCGCGGGGAGATGAAGGCATAGGCAGGAATGCCTGTGCCACCAAGATGCTTCGGGTGGCACAGGCATTCCTGCCTGTGCTGCCTTACGCCGGCCACCGCTCCCCCAACGCCGCCTTCTGGGCTTCCGTGATCTGCCGGATACCGGCCTCGCCGAGGGCAAGTAGCCGGTCCAGCTCGGCCCGGGTGAAGGTGGCCTCCTCGCCCGTCCCCTGCACCTCGATGAACCGGCCGTCGCCGGTCATCACCAGGTTGGCGTCCACGTCCGCGTCCCGGTCCTCGACGTACTCCAGGTCGAGCCGGACCTCGCCGTCCACCACACCCACGCTGACGGCCGCGACGCTCGCCCGGACCACCTCCCGGGCGGGGAGGTTGGCCGCGTGGAGGGCGTCGGCCAGGGCCACGAACGCCCCGCTGATGGCCGCCGTCCGGGTTCCGCCGTCGGCGTCGATCACGTCGCAGTCGATCCAGAGGGTGCGCTCGCCGAGCTTGGCCAGATCGACCACCGCCCGCAGGCTCCGGCCGATGAGCCGCTGAATCTCCACGCCCCGGCCGTCCACTTTGCCGGCCTTGTCCCGCGGCTTGCGGGTGTTGGTCGACCCCGGCAGCATGCCGTACTCGGCGGTCAGCCAGCCCTTACCCTTGCCGACGAGGAAATCCGGCACCTTCGGTTCGACGCAGCAAGTGCAGAGCACCACGGTGCGGCCCATCCGGACCAGGACCGACCCGGGGGCGTTGCGGGTGTAACCCCGCTCGAAGGACGACGGGCGTAACTGGTTCGGTTGTCGGCCGCCCGGTCGGGACATGGCTGATTTCCTCCCGGAAAGGGTCTAACCCCCTCCCTTGTTTTCGCGGCTCGATCCTACCCACACGGAACCCTAAACGAGGTAATACCTTGCATCCGGTTCCGCCGCCCAAACTCCCGGCGAGGCTGCTGTGCTCGATCGCCGAATCGATCACAAACCTCTGACCTCTAACGGCTTCCGCCACATGGCGGGCGATCCGGTATCCCGTCACGGTCGGCCCTACCGCACGGCCCTCTGACTTAGGCCCGGCTCTTTCCGGGCCGTAAGGCCAGGGCATCCCCCGGCTCGTTGATCTGTACAAAATATCACATATTTTCCGCCGGATGTCAAGCCCACTCGTTACCCGGGCCGGACGGTTGCCAGCGCCGCGGTCGCAGCGTCCCGGACCGCCGGGAACCGGCTCCTTGCCGCCAGCCGAGCGAGGACCGGTTCGGCCCCGGCGTCGCGGGCGGCCGGGCCCACCGCCCCCAGCATCTCGCAGAGCGGGACCTCGTCGTCCTCGGCGTAGTCCCCTTCGCCGTCCTCGGAGTATTCCGAGAGGCGTCGGACCAGCGGCGGGGCGGCGAACGGGGCCCGCCCGGCGAGTCCGTACCGGTGGAGGACGTGCCAGTCCGGGCCGAGGTGGGCCTGGTACGGTTCCAGGCCGTGGAGCAGTCGGACGGCGTAATGCTCGAACACGAACAGCCAGTCGTCGAGCTTGGCCTTGTCGGCGGCCGAAATGAAGTCTTTCCGACGAATCTTGTCGTCGTACCGGTCCTCGGTCCAGTTCCGGCCTGTCAGGCAGATGTCCATGATCGCCCCGACCGCCCGCCGGTCCACCTCCGGCCGGTCGGCCCAGTCGAGCTGGAGGACGTACAGGGCGTGGAGGATTTCGAGGAAGTGGTCGTCGTTCAGCCCGCGGTACGGGCGGAGCCAGGCCAGCAGGCCGTCGCCATGATTCTCCTCCCAGCCGGCGTGCCGGAGGAGGGCGGCTTTGGCCTCGGCCGGGGTCATGGGCTCAACACATCGGGGACGTTGCGACTCCCGCCCAGGTTCAACGTCAAGAACCCGACGGAGCAGGCAATCGGACATAGTGGATCGGGTCTTCGTAGTCGAATTTCGCAACCGCCATCCGCGTGCCGTCGAACGCGACGACGGTGTGTTCCTGTACCTCGACGGACTCCTCGTCCAGTTCGGGGATTTCGCCCAGCGGGATGGTCCGCCACAGCTCCCACGCCGCCGGCCCGGTCAGCCGCCAGTGGTACGAGTACCGCTACGCCTCGCCGCCGATTTCCCCTTCGGACACCGCCGTCCCGTCGGCGTGCAGGTGGAGGTCCTGCCGGCCCGTGGCGGGCATGTCCCCGTAGGCCACCATCCGCCAACTGCCGATCAGGTCGCGGTCGGTCATCGAGTCCCTCGGCCGTTCCGCGGTTCGGCGGCGAAGAGATCGGCCGGTTCTTGGGAGGGCGAGGCTCCCGCCGAGCCGGGAGTGCCGGTTGCGGTCGCCGGCTCGGCGGGAGCCTCGCCCTCCCAAGTAGACCCGCTGCGGGGTGAAGCCCGGTGTCTGGATCACCCGGGTCTTGAAGACCGGGGCATCGAGGACTCTGCCCCGGCCACCCGAACACCAGGACCGTCAGCCGGCCCTACTTCAGTAACCACTCCAGCACGGCCTTCTGGGCGTGGAGGCGGTTCTCGGCCTGCTGGAAGACGGCCGAGGCCGGGCCGTCGATCACTTCGTCGGTGATCTCCTCGCCCCGGTGGGCCGGCAGGCAGTGCAGCACCTTGCACCCCGGCGACGCCTTCGCCAGCAGCTCCGCGTTCACCTGGAAGCCAGCAAACCGCCGCAGCCGCTCCTCCCGCTCGGCCTCCTGCCCCATGCTGGTCCACACGTCGGTGTAGATGACATCCGCGCCCCGGACGGCTACCGCCGCGTCGTTCACCTCGGCCGGGAAGTCCGGCGACACTCGCCGCCGGTAGTCGGCCCGGAACTTGTCGTCGAACCCGTACCCGATCGGGCAGGCCAGGACGAACCGGGCCCCCAGCTTGCCGCACCCGACGGCCAGCGACCGGGCCACGTTGTTCCCGTCGCCGACGAACGCGACCGTCCGGCCCTCGACCCCGCCGAAGAGTTCTTTGATGGTCATCACGTCGGCCAGCCCCTGGCACGGGTGCGACCAGTCGGACAGGCCGTTGACCACCGGCACCGCCCCGGTGGCGGCGATCCCGTCCAGGGTGGCATGGCGGTAGACCCGCAGGACGAGGGCGTCGACGTACCGGCCGACGGTCCGGGCGAAGTCGGCGAGGCTTTCCCGCCAGCCGAGCCCGACCTCGTTACCGGGCAGGTACAGGGCCGTCCCGCCGAGCTGGGCGGCCCCGGCCTCGAAGCTCACCCGGGTCCGCAGGCTCGGCTTCTCGAACACCAGCCCGACCACCCGCCCGGCCAGGCTCCGGACCGGCACCCGCCGGGCGTGGGCCTCCTTCAGCCGGCAGGCCTCGTCCAGGAGAGCGGTTAGCTCGTCCGGGGTGCGGTCGATCAGGTTGAGGAAGTGCTTCATGGGTTTCGAGTCTTCATGTCGCCACGTCATCAGGTCTTCAAGTCGAAGACCTGATGACGTGGCGACGGCTGGCGGCCTCCGGGCGGGACTTGATGACTTGACGACCTGATGACATGACGACTCAAGGCCGAAGGCCGAGGATCACGTCGTCGAGCACGCCGCAGCCCTCGTCGATCAGGTCGTCGGTGATGTTGATCGCCGGGAGGAGCCGCAGGACGGTCCCGTGGGTGGCGTTGACGAGCAGGCCGCGCTTGAGCGACTCGGCCACCACCGGGGCGGCGTCGACGGCCAGCTCGACCCCGATCATCGCCCCCTTCACCCGGACCTCGGCCACCAGCGGGCAGCGGTCCTTGAGGGCGGTGAACCGGGCCGCGAACTTCCGCCCGATGTGGACAGCCCGGTCGAGCAGCCGGTCCTCGTCGACCGTCTCGATGGTCGCCAGGGCCGCCCGGGCGGCCAGCGGGTTGCCGCCGAAGGTGGCGGCGTGGGTGCCGGGCACGAGCTTGGCGGCAACCTCCGGGGTGGCCACGAGGCCGCCCATCGCCACGCCGCCGGCCAGGGCCTTGGCCAGCGTCACCACGTCCGGCCGGACGCCCCAGTGCTGGTGGGCGTACCACTTGCCCGTCCGGCCCATCCCGGCCTGGACCTCGTCGAACATGAGCAACAGGCCGTGCTTGTCGCACAGGGCCCGGAGCCCTTCGAGGAACCCGGCCGGGGGGAGGTTGATGCCGCCCTCGCCCTGGATCGGTTCGAGGAGGATGGCGGCGGTTTCGGTGTCGATGGCTTGCTCCGCAGCGGCGAGGTCGCCGAAGGGGGCGTAGATGAACCCCGGCAGCATCGGCCCCATGTTGGCGTGGTACTTCGGCTGGGCGGTCGCGGTCAGCGCCCCGAACGTCCGGCCGTGGAACGAGCCGGTGAAGGTCAGGACCTTGTACCGGCCGCGGTCGGCCCCGTTGAGGCGGGCGAGCTTGATGGCGGCTTCGTTGGCCTCGGCCCCGCTGTTGCAGAAGAAGGCACGGCCGTCGATGCCGAGCCGCTTGACGAGGGCCTCGCCGAGCAGGGCCTGGGGCTCGGTGTACCAGGTGTTCGGGACGTGGATGAGGGCGGCGACCTGCTCGCGGACGGCGTCCACCACCTTCGGCGGGCAGTGCCCGAGGATGCCGCACCCCCAGCCGGGGAAGAAGTCGAGGTAGCGGCTGCCCTCGGCGTCCCACACCCACGACCCGTCGCCCCGGACCAGGCAGACCGGGTAGCGGGTGTAGTTCCCGATCAGGTACTTCTTGGCGAGCGCGATGACCTGTTCGCTGGCCAGGGTCTCGGTGGTGGTCATGGGGGAGTTTCGAGTTTCGAGTGTAAAGTTTCGAGTTTCAGGGACCCCGGCGTCGGGAGGTGGTTCGGGCTACCGGGTGATTTCGGTGCCGGTGAAGGTGTCCCGGAGGAACACGTCGAGCAGGGAGTACGGGACCCGGCCGTCGAGGATGAGGGCCGACGGGACGCCGGCGTCGTGGGCGGCGAAGCAGGCCTCGACCTTCGGGATCATCCCGCCGTCGATGACCCCGGAGGCGATCAGGGCGCGGCACTCGGCGGCGGAGAGCTTCGGGATGAGGGAAGCCGGGTCGCGGCGGTCGCGGAGGACGCCGGGGGTGTCGGTCAGGAAAATCGCGTACTGGGCGCCGAGCGCCCCGGCCACGGCCGCCGCGGCGTCGTCGGCGTTCAGGTTCAGCCAACCGCCGTCGGCGTCGAGCGCGAGCGGCGGAATCACCGGCAGGAAGCCCTCGTTGAGTTCGTCGTCGAGGGTGACGTGATCGACATCGGTGACGCGGCCGACCCGCCCGAGGTCGATCGGCCGCCCGTCCGGGCCGGGAGCCGTCATCCGTTCGCCGACCAGGGTGCTCGACCGGGCGACTGGGTGGCCACCGAGTTCCTTCAACCGCCCGACGAGGTCGGGATTGATCTCGTCCTTCAGAACCCGGACGACGATCTCCAGGGTGGCATCGTCGGTGTACCGCCGACCGCCGACCTTCTTTGGGGTCAGCCCGGCCTCGGCCATCGCCCGGTCGATCGGCTTGCCGCCGCCGTGGACGACGACGACCGAGAGCCCCAAGAAGTGGAGAGCCGCGACCGACCGGAGGGCGGCGTCGGTCGCCGCCGGGTCTTCCATCGCGCTGCCGCCGAGCTTCACCGCGACCGGCCGGCCGCGGAACCGGGCGACCCGGAGGACGGCCGCGGCGAAGGCTTCGGACGAGAGCGGGGCTGACGGCATTTCGGGTCAAGCCCGGCAAGCAGGGGCGTTTCGAGAAAGCCCCATCGTATGAGCGTCCCCGCCCGGCGTCAACGGCCGGGCCGGAATCCGGCCCGGGCGGAATTTCCGGCGGGTTGTTGCCTCCGCGGGTGCCGATGGTTAGTCTGTGCGCATCCCACACGACCGGCGCCGCCCGGCGGCGGCCGGCCATCCTCCCGCCCCAAGGACACGTCCCATGCTGCGGCTCACCCTGGCCCTGGCCCTCGGGTTCACCCTCGTCGGGCTCTCCGGCGTCTCGGCCGACGAGAAGAAGGCCGAGAAGAAGACCCTGGAGGGGAAGCTGGTCTGCTCGAAGTGCAAGCTGTCCGAGACCGAGAAGTGCGGCAACGCCGTGGTCGTGACGGAGAAGAAGGACGGGAAGGAGAAGGAGGTCACCTACTACATCGACGACAAGGGGGCGGCCGAGAAGTACCACAAGTGCTCCGGCGAGAAGGCCGTCAAGGTGACGGGCAAGGTGGTCGAGAAGGACGGCAAGAAGGTGATCCAGGAGGCCAAGGTCGAGGACGCTAAGAAGACGAGCTGATCGGTCCGATTCGGACGAAGCCGCGACGCCACCCGGCGGGACCGGGTGGCGTCGGCGTTTTGGGGCGGGTTATCGTCCCCCGCCGGGCTGCGGTTGGCGGTGCAAAGCGACCCGGGTAAGATGCCGGCGTCCCAGGAGGACCGACCGCGATGAAGATCATCCTGGCCAACCCGCGGGGGTTCTGCGCCGGCGTGAACATGGCCATCGAGAGCCTGGAGCAGGCCCTGCGGCTGTGGGGGGCCCCGCTGTACGTGTACCACGAGATCGTCCACAACCGGCCGATCGTCGAGCGGTTCCGGGCCCGCGGGGTGGTGTTCGTGGACGAGCTGAGTGAGGTCCCGGACGGGGCGACGGTCCTGTACAGCGCCCACGGCGTCTCGCCGGCCATCCGGGCCGAGGCGAAGGCCCGCAACCTCCGGGCCGTCGACGCCACCTGCCCGCTGGTCACCAAGGTCCACATGGAGGCGGTGAAGTTCGCCAAGGACGGGTACACGATCGTCCTGATCGGGCACGAGGGGCACGACGAGGTGATCGGGACGATGGGCGAGGCCCCGGCCAGCATGGTGCTGGTCGAGGACGCCGAGGACGTGGCGGCCCTGGACTTCCCGCCGGGCGCCAAGCTGGCGTTCCTGACCCAGACGACGCTGAGCGTGGACGAGGCCCGGGTGGTGATCGACGCCCTGCGGGCCAAGTACCCGGGGGTCGTCGGGCCGAACAAGGACGACATCTGCTACGCCACCCAGAACCGCCAGGAGGCGGTCCGGGACCTGGTCCCCGAGGCCGACGTGGTGCTGGTGCTGGGGAGCCGGAACAGCTCGAACAGCCAGCGGCTGGCGGAACTCGCCCGGGCGACCGGCCGGCCGGCCCACCTGATCGACCGGGCCGGCGAGCTGCGGGACGAGTGGTTCGGGCCGGGCGACACGGTCCTGGTGACGGCCGGGGCCAGCGCCCCGGAGGACCACGTGCAGGACTGCGTGGACTACCTGCGGACCCGGTTCGGGGCCGCGGTCGAGTCGCGGACCGTGCGGGAGGAGCACGTCAGCTTCCCGCTGCCGCGGGAGCTGCGGGTGCTGGCCCCGGCGTAAGGCCCGGGCGGGGTCAGTTTTGGGGCGGCCCGCCGAGCCCGGGCGGGCCGCCGAGCCCGGGCGGCGGCCCGCCGAGCC
>JAIEQO010000051.1 GCA_019747655.1 Gemmataceae bacterium
CGCCGGCCGTCACCCCGCCGCCCCCGAACCGGCCCCCGAGCGCCCCGCCGCTGAACTCACCGCTCTTCCCGAGCGTCCAGCCGTGACGCGACGGCACAGGCAGGAATGCCTGTGCTACCGATGACTTGGTGGCACAGGCAGTAATGCCTGTGCCGTCACTTCCGCTCCCGTAGTGACGAAGCCAGTCGGACGAGCCGGTCCTCGAAGCTGAACCGGTCGGCCCACGGGCACCAGCCGTGGGCGACCGCCAGCTTGTCGCCGACCGGCACGGCCGCGACGACGTGCAGCCGCGACTGGCCCCGGCCGTCGGAGACCAACGAGCGGAAGCGGGTCACGCCCGGGGCGGCCCCGTCCGGCGGCTGGTCGGTGAAGGCCGGCTTCCCACCCGCCTCCTTGACCTCGGCCGCCCGCTTGTCCTCGACCACCTTCCGGCCCACGACCAGCGGGTCGTCCCCGCCGGCCCCGTCCACCACCAGCACCACGAACGTCGCCTCGTCGACGAAGTCGCGGCCCTTCCGCTTCTCACGGGCGACGAGCAACAGATCGGCGTCCGGGTCCACGTCCGCCGGCTTGCGGTCGTCCGGGTCGGGCTCGGCCCAAACCCCGTCCCGGTCGACCACCTCGTACCGGAGCTTGCGGCCGGCGAACGCCCGGGCCGCGGCCTCCCTCGGCGACCACCCGTCCCGCCCGCCGAGCAGCCGGGCCTTCTCCCGGAGGGCGTCGAACTCGGCGAACGCGGCCGCCGCGTCGGCCTCGGCCGCCCACCCGACCGCCCAGTACCCGAACCCCTTGTGCCCGGCCGCGTACCCCTGCCCGACCACCTTCGACCCGTCCCGCTTCTGCCGCCCGTGGAAGGTGACGGCCAGGGCCGGCCGGCCGAGCCACGTCGCCCCGTCCACGTCCTCGACCGACAAGCCGGCGAACAGGGCGGTCAGCGGCTGGATCAGGCCGTCGCGGAGTTCCACCGGCCGGGGCTCGCGGGTGGAATAGTCGCGGGCCCCGAGGGCCCAGCACGGGTCGGCCTCGCCCGGTTGGGTGGCGTTGCCCTTGCGGTACAGCAGCAGGTACGGCGGCCCGAACTTGGCCCGGAGGTCGTCGTCCCGCACCCAACCCGGACCGGGCGGCTCGAACGCCAGGTTGTACTCCCGCAGCTCGGCCGCCGCCTCGTCCCGGTCCGACCGGGCGGGGGTGTGGAACATCCGGAAGTAGACCGTCGCCCCGACCCCGGCGAGCAGGGCCAGCGAGACCACCACCAGGGCGATCGTCGTCCGGGTGCCGGACCCGCCGACGGTCCGCTCGGTCCGCCGGGCGGGGGCCCGGGCGATCTCATCGCCCTGGGGGCCGAAGTCGAGGTTGGCGGCCGGCTGCGGCGGGGCCGGCGGTGCCTGACCGCCGGCCGGCGGCGGCCCGAGGGTGAACCGCGTCCCGCACCGCGGGCAGGTCAGGACCACCCCGGGCGGCACTCCCGACGGGTCGAACAGGTACGGGCAGGCCGAGTTCGGGCACTTCAGCGCGCTCATGGTGGAAGTGCGGATTGGGAGTGCGGAATCGAGAGCGGGCCGCGTGAGGTGTTATACCGACCCGGCCGGCGGCACTGACGTGCCGGTTCCTTCTTCCGATTCCGCATTCCGCATTCCGCGTTCCGCATTACCCGGGACCGGCATGTACTCCAGCGGGGCGGTGCTCGACGGCTTGACCACCCGGAGAGCGTCCCGGCCGTCGAGGACGGCGAGCAACTCGGGCAGGATAGCGGCCGCCCGCCAGCCGCGGGTCAGGGGTACGTCCGGGAGCGGCTGGCCGGCCGCCTTCGCCCGGACGACGGCCTTCAGGTCGGACTGGGACGCGACCAGGTTGGCGGCCAGCTTGTTCCGCGAGCAGAGGTCGGCCAGCACCACCCCGAGCAGGCTGCCGAGCAGGACGACGTGCTGCGGGTCGTGGTCCCGCGGCTCGGGCTCCGGCAGTTCCTCGGGCGGCAGAGCCCGGGCCCGCCGGACCGCCTCCAGGATCGCCTCCGGCTCGCCGCGGGGCAGCCCCCGGAGCGATTGCAGGTCCTCGGCCGCCTTCGGCGACCGGCGGGCGATCTCGACCAGGAGGTCGTCCCGCAGGAGCGTCCGCGGCGGGCGGTTCACCCGCTTGGCAAACGCCTCCCGCCAGGCGAACACCTCCCGGACCACGGCCAGCCCCCGCCGGTCGAGCCCCCCCGCCCCCTTCACCCGCCGCCACCGCTCGCCCGACGCCTCGTCGGCGGTCGCCTTCGCGGTGAAGGTGGCGAACTCCTCCTCGGCCCACTTCAGCCGGCCGTGCCGCTTGAGCCGGTCGTGAAGTTTCTTCCACGCCGGCAGCAGATACCGCACGTCGTCGTAGGCGTACCGGACCTGCGACTCGGTCAGCGGCCGCCGCCGCCAGTCGGTCAGCGTCTCCCCCTTGGTCATCCGCTGACCGAGCAGCTCCTGCACCAGCCCGGCGTACCCGATCGGGTACGTTAACCCGGCCAGCCCGGCGGCCACCTGCACGTCCACCACATGCCCCGGCGGCCGCCCGGCCGCGAAGTAGCAGAGGCGGATGTCCTCCCGCCCGGCGTGGACCACCGTGGTCCGGGCCGGGTCGGTCAACAGCCCCCAGAACCGGTCGAGCGGGCCGACGGCGAACGGGTCGATGACGTACAGCCGGTCGGCGGTGGCCACCTGGACCAGACACAGCTCCGGCCGAAAGGCGTCCTCGCCGACGAACTCGGTGTCGAACGCCAGGGCCGAGACGGACCCGAGGTGGTCGAGGCAGTCGTCCAGGGCGGCCGGGTCGGCGACCAGGAGTTCGGGCAGGTCAGGGGGTTTGGACGGTCGGCGGGGCATGGCGGGCCGGGGGTGCCGGGGCGGACCTACTTCATTATGGTGCCGGCGGCGGGGCCGGGCGGTCAAGCCGGGCGGGGGCCGGAACGGTGTCGGCAGCCCCGTCGGATCGGGAGTATTCGATCAACCAGTACACCCCGACCTCCTGCCCGCGGACGACGAGCGGGAACTTGCCGAGGATGCGGGGCGGGCCGAACCCGGCGGCGTACTCTGGCGGCAGGAACCCCTCGCCGAACACCAGGGCCCGGTCCCGACCGGCCGGGGTTTCGGGGTACTGGGTGAAGTGGCTCGGGCGGGTCATCCCGGCCACCTGCCGGGCGTCGACCCCGTGGAACCGGAGCATGGCCGTCCACTGGTAGCTGGGGACGTAGACCGGCTCGCCCGGCCCGACCTCGCGGAGGGTGGCGGCCAGGTCGCGGGTCAATTCCACCTTACCCGCCTGGCGGGTGATCCGGTCGGCACCCGGGGACAAGATGGGGATCGGCCAGACAAGGTGTACGGCGAGCAGCACAACGGCGGCCGCAGGGGGGGCGAACGCCAGGGCCGTGAGCCGGCGGGCCAGGGTCGAGTGGCGGACGCCCTCGTACCACCGGGCGGCCAGCGGCCAGACCGCGATGTAGCAGGCCAGGGCCCAGTTCCCTTCGAGCGGCCCGCGGGTGGCCTTGAACAGGAAGAACGCGAACGGGAACGCGAACAGGCACAGGCAGACCCGCAGCCGCGGGTCGGCGGCGAGGACCCGCCACCGGCGGGCGGCCCACCCGAGCATCACGAACGGCACCGCCCCGAACAGGAGCAGCTGCACTCCGACGAACTCCAGGAACGGGACGACGCCCGGTCGGGGGCTGCTCATCGAGTGCCGCCACTGGTACTGGAGTGGCACGAAGTCGTAGCGGACGTTGTGGACCAGGATCGGCAGCGTCACCAGGAAGGCGACGCCGAGGTGGACGGCGTAGCCGACGGCCCACCGCCGCCAGTTCCCGGCCAGGGCGAAGCTGAGGAACCCGGCCATCACGGCGAGGCCGGTGGTGTACTTGCCCAAGATGCCGCAGCCGAGGATCAACCCGCCGAGGGGCCACAAGAGCGCGGACCCCACCCCCCGGCCCCCTCCCCCACAGGGAGAGGGGGAGACAGACAAGACAAGCTCGCTGGTTCGGTCCCCCCTCCCCCCGCGGGGGAGGGGGTTAGGGGGTGGGGTCTCTGTCTTCTCTTTCCCCCCCCTCCGTATGGGGGAGGGGGCCGGGGGGTGGGGTCGATTCACTCTCTCCTGCACCTTCACAAGCCAGACCAGGTACAGCGCCCAGAACATCAAGAGCGGCGTATCCGGCGTGACCAGGACCGCCCCGAAGGTGAACAGCGGCGTCCACACCACCAGCGGCAGGAGCGTCCGCGGGCGGGTCAGGTAGCCGACGACGACTAGCACCGTGAGCGTGGAGAGGACGGCGGGGAGGCGGACGGCGAGGAGGGTGTCGCCGAAGACGGATGTGGCCGCCCGGATCAGGTAGGCGGTCATCGGCGGGTGGTCGTAGTAGCTGAGCTGGAGGCGTTCGGACCAGCACCAGTAGTACAGCTCGTCGTCGGCCGGCGGCAGGACGGCCGCCAGCACGAGGTAGGCCGGCACCAGCCCGGCGACGAGCACGAGGAACCCGCGGAAGCTCACGCCCAACCCCCGTCCGTGGGGACCGCCCGGCCGCGTCCGGGCGGCCATCCGGGGGGTATACCCGATCCGGGGGGCTGGGGGCGAGGCCGGTTTTCTGGTAAGCTCGCGGGACCGCGGCCGTCCCGGCCGCCCTCCCCCGACCGAGGCCGGCCATGCTCGACGAGTTCGTGAACGAGAAGGTGGTCGTCGACCTGAGCAGTACGTTCGTCTGCCTGGGCAAGCTGACCCGGTACGACGACCACTTCCTGGAGCTGAAGAACGCCGACCTGCACGACCTCCGGGACACCCAGTCGAGCCGGGAGAACTACGTCGCCGACTCGGTGGCGACCGGGATCAAGCGGAACCGCAAAAGGGTCCTCCTCCGCCGGGACCAGATGGTCGCCATCGCCCTGCTGGACGACGTGACCGAGGAGTAACCCGATGGGCGTTGCCCTTTACATCGCCGCCGAGCGCGAAGTCCCGGGGTTGGACGTGTTCGTCCCTGGGAAACCTCTAGCCCGGTCGAACCTCGACAAGTTCCGGCCGACGCCGGATGTCCGGCCGCTGCACGACTTCTTCAGCATCTCACCCGAAGTAGCGGCGTCGATCGCCGGTGACGACTCCGACGACCTGCCGCCCGGCCGCTACCCGCCGGAGGAATGGTTCGCCCCCGAAGACGGGCTGGCCACCGTCCGGGCGCTGCTGGCCTACCTCGCGGCTCACCCCGACGACCGCCGGAACATTCCCTTTGTGGTGGACGACCTCCGCGAGTTCGAGCGGGTCCTGGTCGGGCTGTCCGAGGCCGGCGTGCGGTGGCACCTCGCAATCGACATCTGACTCTACCCCGCCACCTGAGCGAGCCACCTCCGCAACAGCTCCGCGAGCGTCTTGCGCTCGGCCGCGGTCAACGGCGGCTGGGACGCCTCGGCCTCCCGGAACCGGGTCGCGGTGGCCGCGTCGATCACCCGCTTCCCCTTCGCCGTCAGCCCGATGACGACCTTCCGCCGGTCCTTCCGATCGGCCGTCCGGCACACGAGACCGGCCACCGCCAGGGCGTCCAGCCGGGCCGTCATCCCCCCGCTGGAGAGCATCACGCTTTCGAGCAACTGCGACGGGGTCAGCCCACCCTTCGGGCCGTTCCGCCGCAGGGTGCCGAGGATGTCGAACTGGCCGAGGGTCAGCCGGTGCCTCTCCAGCGCGTCCTCGACGCTCCGCTCCAGGTGCTGGGCCAGGACGATCACCCGGCCGACGGTCGCCAGCGGGGCCGGGTCGAGGTCCGGCCGGACCCCCTTCCAGGCCGCGCACATCCGGTCGATCGCGTCGGGCGTGTCCATGCCACGCAGCCTACCGGGAGGTATCTTGACGGCAAGAGATCGCCCCGTAACTTGACCATCGGCAAGCCCACCCACCCAGCCCCCGAGGCGGCGATGAAAGAAATCGTGATCGGCGACACCCGCGAGCAGTGCGTCGAGCGGAGCGACTACCCGCCGGACAAGGTCCGCCAAATCCTGAAGGCCGAGACGGTGGCCGTCCTCGGGTACGGGGTCCAGGGCCGCGGCCAGTCGCTCAACATGCGGGACAACGGGGTCCGGGTGATCGTCGGCCAACGCAAAGGCGGCAAGGCCTATGACCTCTGCCTCGAAGACGGCTGGAAACCGGGCGAGACGCTGTTCGACCCCGAGGAAGCCGCGGCGAAGGGGAGCGTCGTGCAGTACCTCCTGTCCGACGCCGGGCAGAAGGACATGTGGGCGAAGATCAAGCCGCACCTGACGGCCGGCAAGGCGCTGTATTTTTCCCACGGCTTCTCGGTCGTCTTCAGCGACCAGACGGGGGTGGTCCCGCCGAAGGACGTCGACGTGATCCTGGTCGCCCCGAAGGGGTCGGGCACCACCGTCCGCCGGCTGTTCGTCGAGGGCCGCGGCATCAACAGCTCGTTCGCCGTCCACCAGGACGCGACGGGTCGCGCCCGCGAGCGGTGCCTGGCCCTCGGCGTGGCCATCGGCTCCGGCTACCTGTTCGAGACGACCTTCCGGAAGGAGGTCGTAAGCGACCTGACCGGCGAGCGGGGGGTGCTGATGGGGGCCATCTACGGCCTCTGGCTGGCCCAGTACGAGGTCCTGCGGGCGCACGGGCACTCGCCGAGCGAGGCGTTCAACGAGACGGTCGAGGAGGCGACCCAGAGCCTCTACCCGCTGATCGGCGAGCGGGGGATGGACTGGATGTACGCCAACTGCTCGACCACCGCCCAGCGCGGGGCGCTGGACTGGTTCACGGCCTTCCGCGACGCCAGCAAGCCGGTGTTCGAGAAGTTGTACCGGTCGGTCGAGACCGGGGAGGAGGCCCGGCGGACGCTGGAGGCGAACGGCCGGCCGGACTACCGGCAGCAGTTGGAGAAGGAGTTGAAGGCGGTCGCCGACAGCGAGATGTGGCAGGCCGGGGCCCAGGTCCGGGCCCTGCGGCCGGAGCGGCAGGGGCGGTAAGCCCGGTGGGGCGGGTCCCCGAGGTGGGTACGGCGGGACGCGGCACCCGCCGGGCTCTGGTCGGTTGTGACATCGGGATTACAGTTTCGATCGTTAACACGACTTAATTGATCGATTAAGTCGTGTATTTTCACCTCTTCCTCCCGTTGTTCGGCTTTCCATTTTCTTCCAAGTCGTGGCCCGGTCCCTAACCCCTTTCGCGGATGTCGGGTCCGGGACTGACCTCGGCCACATCCCCGAACCGGGCGATTTTGGCACCGGCCACGACCCTTGACACCCTCCGCGGACCGGGTCTAAGATGCCCCGCGACCACCCCGGACCGTGCCGGATGCCAGTCTCACGGCGGTTAGTGTTCACCTGCCGACGTTGATTTATTTCGTACAAGCGTCCCGGCGACCGACCGTCGCCCGAGGCCCCGCGGCCGCCCGCGAGGAGTCCGCCATGCCCGCCGACCCGATCGCCGAGTTCCGGACCCGGTGGCTGCCGCACGTCACCCCGGCCGGGCTCGACCGCCTCATCGACCTGCTCGGCAAGGCCAGCCCGCTGCTGATCCACGGGGCGTTCACCCGGTCGGCCCCGATGGGCTGTTTGGCCACCCACGTCGGTTGGAACCACCCGCGGACGACCGGGTGCGGGGACGAGGCGGGGGTCCTGTGGTTGTGCCGGGTGGCCGGGCTGAACCCGGCGACCTCGGCCGTCATCCAGGCCTGGGACCGGGCCGGGGTGCGCGACTTCGCCCTGCGGACGGAGTTGCTGGCCGCGTGTGAGGGCGAACGGGCCCATCGGGCGGCCGTCCCGGCCGAGGCCGAGGAGCCGGCCGCCGTCTGCTGCTGACCGAGGCCCGCCGATGCTCGCCCGCGTCCTGGAACCCGAGGTGATGGACACCCCGGAGGAGGCCCGGGACTACGACGCGATGGACCACGCGGCGGTGAACCGGGCGTTCGCCGCCGACTTCCTGGCCGCCTGGAACGGGCAGAACTTCATCCTCGATGTCGGCACCGGGACCGCCCAAATCCCGATCGAACTCTGCCGGCAGGACCCGCTTCCCGAGGTCGTCGCCGTCGACCTCGCCGACCACATGCTGGCGGTGGCCCGGGCGAACGTGGACCGGACCGGCCTGGCCCACCGCATCCAGCTCGCCAAAGTCGACGCGAAGGAACTCCCCTATCACGCCGGGGCGTTCGCCGCGGTGATGTCCAATAGCATCGTCCACCACATCCCCGACCCGGCCGGCTGCTTCGCCCAGATGCACACGGCTTGTGCCGCCGGCGGGACGATCTTCGTCCGCGACCTCCTGCGGCCAGCCGATCAAGCCGAGCTGGACCGGCTCGTCGGGCTGTACGCCGGCGACGCCAACGACCACCAGCGGGCGATGTTTGCCGCGTCGCTCCACGCTGCCCTGACCCTGGCCGAGGTCCGGGAGATCATCGGCCGGCTCGGCTACCGGCCCGAAACCGTTACGCAAACCTCCGACCGGCACTGGACCTGGAGTGCCGTCCGCGAATAATCCCCGAAGCGGGCCGCCGGCCCGCCTGCCCGGGGTGTCACCGTGCCCGTCTCCACCGCAATCGATCGGCTGGCCTGGGTCGGCCGGCTCGCCGCCTTCGGCCTCGGCGTACTGCCGCGGGCCGCCGCCGCCCTGCCCCGCCCCGGCTGGTGGGCCCGTCCGCTGTACGGGATGGTGATCGGGGCCCTGCCGCTGGCGGCCGTGGCCGGCATCGCCCTCGGCGTCGTCGTCTGGCTCCACACCCGCGATGTCGTCCAGCAGACCGCCCCGGCCGCCGCCCGCTACTTGCCGACCTTCCTCGCGGCCGCGGTGCTGCTCGAACTGGCCCCGGTCGGTGCCGGGCTGATCGTGGCCGCCCGGACGGGCGCGAGCCTCGGGGCCGAACTGGCGTCGATGCGGGTCGGGGAACAGATTGACGCCCTCCGACTGCTCGGCGTCTCGCCGCTCGGCCGGCTGGTCGGGCCGCGGGTGCTGGCGTGCGTGCTGGCCGTGCCGACGCTCTACGTCCTGATCGCGGCGACGGCGCTCGTCAGCGGCTACGCGGCCGAGCGGGCGACCGGCCAGACCACCCTGCTCCGCTACGACGCCGCAGCCGTGGCCGAGCTGCACCTCGGAGACGTGGTCCCGGCCGGGCTGAAGACGCTCGTCTTCGGCCTGCTCGTCGGCGTGACCGGGTGCTACGTCGGGCTGACCGCGGGCGAGGGGTCGGAGGGCGTCGGCCGGGCCGCCACCGACAGCGTCGTCATCTGCTCGCTGCTGGTGCTGGCCGCCGACGTGTTGCTCGTCGGCCTGATCCAGGCGGGACAAGTGCTGGTGTAGTTGAGTAAAGAAATCCGGCGGCAGGTACTGGCAACCCACTGGTCGGTCGGTTATTCTGTCATCCGCCGCATGAACAGGCGAACAACATCACTCGCCCGAGTTTCCGACCCTTACCCGCGGCTTGTGGGTCGGCGGCGGGCGTGCAACAGGCAGTTGCATCATGACCGATCGGACGCATGTGACGGTCCACACCGACGGGGCCTGTAACGGGAACCCGGGTCCGGGTGGGTACGCGGCTGTCCTTGTCTGCGGTGGCCGCCGGAGGGAGGTCACCGGCGGCCGTCACCTGACCACCAGCAATCGAATGGAGATGCTGGCGGCGATCGCCGCGCTGGAGGCCCTGACCCGACCGTGCCGGGTGACCGTCAACAGCGACTCCCGGTACCTGGTCGATGCGGTGATGAAGGGGTCGGCGGTCCGTTGGCGGGCCGCCGGGTGGAAGAGGAACCGGAAGGAGTCGGCCGTCAACACCGACCTGTGGGCCCGGCTCCTCGACCTGTGCGCCGTGCATGAGGTCGAGTTCGTGTGGGTCCGTGGGCACGCGGGCGATCCGGAGAACGAGCGGTGCGACCGGCTCGCCGAAGCGGCCGCCAGGGAGCCGGGGTGGCCGACCGACGAGGGGTACGAGGGGCGCCTGGCTGCGGCCGCCAGTCAGTTGGGGCTATTCGAGTAAGGCCGCCCGCGCTGGCTCACGCCTTCGGCAGCTCCCACCCCTTGCGGTAGTCG
Source organism: Gemmataceae bacterium (assembly GCA_019747655.1). Lineage (GTDB taxonomy): Bacteria > Planctomycetota > Planctomycetia > Gemmatales > Gemmataceae > Urbifossiella. The sequence continues at coordinate 10,015 of JAIEQO010000051.1, forward strand.
GCCATCAGGAACCGGTCGGCATCGGCATCGCCGGTGGTGAGCTTGGCCGCGTCCCAGGTGATCTCCTTCCCGGCGCGGTAGGCGACGTTGCCGAGCAACACGGCCTCGGTCAGCCCGCCGGAATAGCCGAACGGGCAGGTCGTCGGCCCGCCGGCCTTGCACGCCTCGGTCCACTCCTTATGGTGCCCGACCGACGGCGGGATCGTCTTCGCCGGCGGCGCGAACCCCCTGGCGAACTCGTCCGGCAGTACCCGGTATTTGCCGTAGTCGGCCACCAGCTTCCCCTTATCCCCCTCGAAGAGGACCGCCGACCCGAACCCCGGGTACATTTCCTTCCCGTCCGGGTCGGGACCGGCGACGCCGTGCGACCACGTCAGATGCACGGCCGGGCGACCCCCGACGGCCGGGAACTGGTAGTCCACCCGCATCACGTCCGGGGTGGTGTTGTCGCCGCTGTACGTCTTCTTCCCGGACGCCACCACTGAGGTCGGGGCGGTCAGGCCGAGGGCCCAGAACGGGAGATCGAGGTAGTGGCAGCCGAGGTCGGCGAGCGTCCCGCCGCCGAACTCCCACCACCACCGCCAGTGGAAGTGCGGCCACGGGAAGTTCCAGTTCGACGGGTTGACCGTCACCTCGAAGAAGTCTCCCCCGACCGGCCCCATCCACAGGTCGAGGTCGAACTTCGCGGCCGGCGGACCGCCCGTCTTCTTCCCGCCCACCGGCTTACTGCTGTTCCAGACGTGGACCCGGCCGATCGGCCCGAGCCGGCCGGACTGCACGATCTCGACCACCCGCCGGTAGTTGTTCTCGGCGTGGATCTGCGTCCCCATCTGGGTGGCGAGCGTCGGCCGGGCGGCCGCCAGCTCCCGCACCCGCCGGACCTCGCCGACCGTCCGGGCTAGCGGCTTCTCGCAGTAGACGTGCTTGCCCAGCGAGAGGGCGATGGCCGTCGGCAAGGCGTGGCTGTGGTCGGGCGTGCTGACCACGACCGCGTCGAACGCCTTGCTGTCGTCGAACAGCTTGCGGTAGTCGGTGTAGAAAGCCGCCTTCGGGAACTGCTGCCGGGCCTTCGCGGCGTTCACCGGGTCGACATCGCACAGGGCCACGACGGTTTCGTGGGCGACGCCGGCGAGGTTGTCGGCCCCGCGGTTGGCGACACCGACGACGGCGACGTTGAGCCGGTCGAGGGTGCCGCGGGCTTTGACGAACAGCGGGGCGGCGAGGGTCGCCGCCGAGGCGGCGAGGAACCGGCGGCGGTTGGGGCGGGGACTCATGGCGGGCTCCGTGGGACAGGTGCCGGCCAGTGTACCCGAGATCGGCGGGCCGTGGGGGGGAGGAAATGTGTTGGACGGCGGGGGAGGGCGACGCGCCGGGCGAGCGCGCCGCCCTCGACCCCGCCGGCGCTCCCTGGGCGAGGGAGGAGCTTGGTCGGGGACGGGCCGGGGAAGGCCGTGGTGATCGTGGGCGGACGCGACCGGGGTGAGCACGTCCCAGGCCGTTCCCGCGAGGTGCTCATGACAACCGACCTAACGCCGAACCGGCCAGTAACTTACCGAGAATGACAACGGCTCCGCCCCCGGCCGGGCCGCCCGACGGGGTGTCGGCGGGTCCGACAGCCGGGCCCGGCGCCCGACGACCGGCCGTCGTCCGCCGGCGAATCTTCGTGGCACGGCCGCAGCCCGCCGGGCATAATCGGGGGCACGGTTCCCCACCCCGACCGGAGTTCCGCATGGCCATCGAGCCGCTCGCAATCGGCGTCTGTAGCTGGTCGCTCCAGGTGAAGAGCATCACCGAGCTGAAAGGATTCCTCGCCCGGCTCGGGGTCGACGTCGTCCAGATCGCCTGCGGCGACCCCCACCACGCCGCCTGGGACGAGGGGGACGCCATGCCCGCCGCGGCCAAGGCCGCCGGGTTCCGGATGTCCGGGGCGATGCTCGGGTTCCCCGGCGAGGACTACACCACCCCGCAGACGATCGAGAAGACCGGGGGGTTCGGTGACCCGGCCACCCGCCCGGAGCGGCTGGAGCAGTTCAAATGGGGCCTGGCCCGGACGAAGGAGCTGGGCCTGTCGGACCTAATGCTCCACGCCGGGTTCATCCCGGTGGAGGGCGACCCCGGCCGCAAGGCGTTCCTCGACACGCTCGGCCGGGTCGGCGAGCTGGCGCGGGCGGCCGGCGTCACCGTCGCGTTCGAGACCGGGCAGGAGCGGGCGGCCCTACTCCGGCGGACGCTCGACGACCTCAAGAGCCCGAACCTGAAGGTGAACTTCGACCCGGCCAACATGCTCCTGTACGACATGGACGACCCGCTGCGGGTGCTGGACCTCTTGGCCCCGGACATCCGGAGCGTCCACGTCAAGGACGCGAACCGGCCGCCCCGCCCGGGTGTCTGGGGTGAGGAGGTCCCGCTCGGGCGGGGCCAGACGAACACCCGGGAGTTCGTCCGGGCCTTGCGGCGGGTCGGCTATGCCGGCCCGCTATGTATCGAGCGGGAGGTGGGGACGCAGGAGGAGCGGTTCCGGGACCTCGCCCACGGCGTCCGGTTCCTGCGGGAGTGCCTGGCCGAGGCCTGACGGATTGTCGGGCCGGCCGGCGGGTGCTAAGATGCGTGTTCATCGGCGGCCGCCGTGCGGCCGACCGGGAGAGGTGGCTGAGTGGTCGAAAGCACCGCTTTGCTAAAGCGGCGTACGGGTAAAACTGTACCGCGGGTTCGAATCCCGCCCTCTCCGCTCGATCCGTGACCGTCGACGCAAGAACCCCCGGCTCCCCGGGGGTTCTTCGCTCCCTGGTAAGTCGGTCGCGTGGACGTGGGCCGGCGGTTCGGGTGGGTGACGGCCTGCAGCTCCCGCCGGGGGCTGTCACGGGGATTCTGCCGCGCGATCGCGGGCGCCGACCGGGGTAGCGCGGCGGGTCGGTCGAGGGCGCCCGCCGGTCCCTCGACGCGGTCTCGCGGGTTGCCAGGGCCGGGGCCGCGCGAAGCGATTCGCCCGGGTCGGACGCGTTCGAGACCCGGCTGATGCTGTCGCGGGCCGTCTGCGTCTCGGGCGAGGACGCGGCCCGCATGGTTCGACCCGTTCTTCCCGCCCGCCGGCGGGCGGGTGCGAGAGCCGTTCGCGTGGCGGGACCCGGCGTTCCGGCCCGGCGAGTGGGTGCTCCCCGACCCGTACGGCACCGACCCCGACCCTCGCACGCGGCCGGAGCCGGGCCGGTTCCGGCCGGGGCGGCTCCTGTACCGTCCGGCGGGCCCGCACGAGCTGATCCCGCGGGGCCGGGGGCGACACGGCGCGGGCCGCCGCTGCCCCGGCGAGGGCGCGACGATCGGGCCGGTCGAGGTGACCGTCCGACCGCTGACCCGCGGGATGCGGTACGAGGTGCCGCCGCGGGACCGGCGGGTCGACCCGTCCCGGCGGCCGACCGTCCCGGCCGGCCGCTTCGTGATCGCCGACGCCCGCCCCGCCTGATGCCCCCCGCGGGCTTACCGGTTGGTCATCGGCTCCAGCCGCAGGTCGTAGACGACGACCGACCGCGGGGCCAGGGTCAGCGGCAGCTCGCCGGCCGACGCCACCTCGGCCGGGGCCGCCGGCCCCCCGCCCAACCACCGCCCGTCGGCCGAGTCGAGCCGCCTCACCCACACCCCCTCCGGGGCGGCGAACCAGACCGGGGCCGGGCGGTCGCCGAAGTTCAGCCCGATTAGCGTCTGGTGGTCGCCGTCCCACCGGTCCACCACCAGCGCCCGGTGCTCGGGGAACGGGACCAGCCGCATCCGCTCCCGGTCCGGGAACCGCAGGGCCGGGGTCGAGTGCCGCAGCCGCAGCAGCTCCCGGTAGAACTCCCACAGGACCTTGTGCTTGCCGCCGGCCCGCAGGCCGTGGTCGAGCTTCGACCGGCGGAACGTCCCCTCCCCCTGCGGGTCCGGCGGGTCGTCCCCGGTCATCCCGAACTCCTCCTTGCGGCCCTGGCGGACCGCCTCCACCAACCCCGGGTCGGAGAAGTCGACGAAGTACTGGAACGGGGCGGCCTCGGCGTACTCCTCGCCCATGAAGATCATCGGGGTGTACGGGGCCAGGAGGACCGCCCCGGCGGCCAGCTTCTGGGCCTCGAAGCCCGCGTGGTGGGCGAACCGGTCGCCGAACTTCCGGTTCCCGATCTGGTCGTGGTTCTGGATGCAGATGACGAACTGCCGGCCGGGCAGGTTGACCGGCTGGTTCCCGTGCCGCCGCTCCCGGCTGGCGCAGAACTGGCCGGTGTAGGCGTACCCGTGCTGGTAGGCGTTCACCAGCAGGTCGAACGAGCTGTAGTCCTGGTGGTACGGGCTCTCGACGTCGGTGAGCAGGGTGAAGACGGAGTGGTGGAAGTCGTCGGCCCACTGGGCGTGCAGCCCGAGCCCGCCGAGGTCCGGCGACCGCAACACCCGCACGTCGTTCAGGTCGCTCTCGGCGATCAGGTAGACCCGCCGGTTCAGGTCGGTCGCGTACCGGCCGACGACGTTCACCAGCTCCAGCAGGAACGGGGTGGCGGTCTCGTCGTGGATGGCGTGGATCGCGTCCAGCCGCAGCGCGTCGACGTGGAACTCGTGGACCCAGTACAGGACGTTCTCGATGAAGTAGCGGCGGACCTCGTCGCTCTTCGGCCCGTCGACGTTGACCGCGTTCCCCCACGGGGTCCTGTACCGGTCGGTGAAGTAGTGGCCGAACTCCTGGAGGTAGCCGCCCTCCGGGCCGAAGTGGTTGTAGACCACGTCGAGGATCACCGCGAGGTCGTGGGCGTGGCAGGCGTCGACCAGCCGCTTCAGCCCGGCCGGCCCGCCGTAGCCGTTCTGCGGGGCGAACGGGTAGACCCCGTCGTACCCCCAGCCGCGGGCCCCGGGGAACTGGGCCACCGGCATCAGCTCGACGGCGGTGACCCCCAGGTCGGCCAGGTACGGCAGGTGCGGGATGACGGCGTCGAACGTGCCTTCGGGGGTGAAGGTGCCGACGTGCAGCTCGTAGACGACGTACATGTCGAGCGGGGTGCCGTGCCAGTGGTGGTCGGTCCACGGGAACGTCGGGTCCACGACCTCCGACGGCTCGTGGACGGTGGTAGGCTGGAACCGGCTGGCCGGGTCGGGGCGTTCGTCGCCGCCGTCGAGCTTGTACAGGTAGCGGGTGCCGGGCGGGCAGTCGCCGACCGTCGCCTCGAAGTACCCGAGGTCGTTCCGGGCCATCGGGACGAGGCGGTCGTCGGGGGCGGTCAGGTGGAGGTCGATCCGGTCCCGCTTGGACCCCCAGACGCGGAACCGGCACCGGCCGTCGCCGAGGTAACAGGCCCCGAGCCGGGGCGTCCAGAAGCTCCGAGTCGCCGCCACGCGCGCCCTCCGATCGGCCGCCGCCCGGCCGGTCCGCCGGCCCCGGGGCCGGAACCCCCGACCGGGTCGCAACGGCCGGACCCGCCCCGGGGGGTAGCGGGAGGTTGCGGACTTCCCCGACACGGCCGTCGGCACGGGTTTGGCTGCGGCCCTGCCGTCCCGCTCCCGCGGTGGGTCGCCGATGCTGTTCCCGAGCTTCTTCCTGGGCGGGTTCGAGTGCTCGACCCACCGCCTCCGGTCCGGCCGCCGGCTCGACCTGGTCGCCGGAACCGGGCACGACAGGTTCGCGGCGGCCGACTACGCCCGACTCCGGGACGCCGGGATGCTGGCCGCCCGGGACGGGGTCCGCTGGCACCTCGTCGAGCCCGAGCCGGGGCGGTTCGACCCGTCGTCGGCCGCGCCGATGGTCCGGGCCGCCCGGGCCGCCGGCGTGCTGGTCATCTGGGACCTCCTGCACTTCGGCTGGCCGGACCACGTCGACGTGTGGGCGGCCGACTTCCCGGACCGGTTCGCCCGGTTCGCCGGGGCGGTCGCCCGGGTGCTCCGGGACGAGGCCGGCGGGCCGGCGTGGGTGGCCCCGGTGAACGAGCCGTCGTTCGTGTCGTTCGCAGGCGGGCAGGAGGGGTTCCTGAACCCGTTCGGCGAGGGCCGCGGGGACGAGCTGAAGGCCCAGCTCGTCCGGGCGGCGGTCGCCGGCATCGAGGCCGTGTGGGCGGTGCTGCCCGGGGCGCGGATCGTCCACACGGACCCGATCATCAACATCCAGGCCGACCCGACCCGCCCGCAGGACCGGCTGGCGGCCGAGGGCTACCGGCAGTCGCAGTTCGCCGTCTGGGACATGCTGTCCGGCCGCCTCCGCCCGGAGCTGGGCGGGCGTCCGGAGTACCTCGACGTCATCGGGGTTAACTACTACGCCCAGAACCAGTGGTTCCACAACCCGTTCGGCAAGGAGAGCGTGCTGCTCACCCCGTCCCACCCGCACCACCTGCCCTTGCGGTACATGCTCCGGGAGGTTCACGAGCGGTACGGCCGGCCGCTGTTCGTCGCCGAGACCGGGATCGAGGACGAGGCCCGGCCGGGGTGGCTCCGGTACGTCGGGCGGGAGGCGGCCGAGGCGATCCGGCTCGGCGTCCCGCTCGAAGGCGTCTGCCTGTACCCGGTCGTCAACCACCCCGGCTGGGACGACGACCGGCACTGCCACAACGGGCTGTGGGACTACCCGGACGAGCAAGGCCGCCGGGAGGCGTACGGTCCGCTGCTCGTCGAGCTGCGGCACCAGCAGGAGGTGTTCGCCGGGTTGCCGGCCGGGCGGGCCCCGGCCGCCGCGGCCGACCCGGACGTGCGGCAGCTCGACGCCGCCGCCCGCCACATGGGCGAGATGACCGCCCACACCCGGGACGCCGCCAGGGGCGGGTGACGGGCGGTGCGGCCGGGCGGGGCGACCCGGCGCCGGCTACACCGCCGCCGGGCGGGACCAGTAGGCGTGCCGGCCGGTCCGCCCGCCGCAGCACGGGCAGGCCGGGAAGTACACCCGGTCGACGGCCGCCTCGTGCCCGCACCGCCGGCCGGCCCGGACCGGGACCGGCAGCCCGCACCGCTCGCAGTCGAACAGCGGCTCGGCGTCGTCGTCGCTCAGGTACACCTCGACCAGCTCCCCGGGCAGGTCGCCGGGCAGCGGCCGGTCGTCGGCGGCCAGCAGGACGAGCCAGGCCCGCAGCCCGCGGCCGCCCTGCCGGGGGTTGGTCAGCAGGGCCCGGGCCCGGGTCCGGTAGGCGGCCGGGACGGCCTCCAGAAGCCGGGTGAGCAGGTCGGCCGGTCCGTCGGTGCGGGTCATGGGTGCCTCGGGGTGGGTCATGTCCTGGGCGAGCGGGGGGGGGGGGCCCCCCAATGGGGGTTTGTAGAGGGGGGGGTGGGCCCCCCCCCCCCCCGCTCGCCCGTCCAACCGGCCCCGCACCGGGGCGGCGGCCAGGCCCGCCCGGGCCGCCTCGGCCACCTTCCGCCCGGCCAGGAAGGCGTGGTCCGAGTTGTAGTACTCCCACTCGCTGTACCGCCCGGCGAGGTGGATGCCGTGCCCGGCCAGCCAGTCGCGGATGACCGCCACGTTCTTCGGCCGGGCGTGGTCGTACACCACGTAGGCGAACGGCATGTCCACCTGGTTGGCGCACCAGACCGGGTCGTCGGCCGTGATGATGCCGACCTTCACGCAGTCGGCGATACACCGCCGGATGAGGTCGTCGCCGTCGCACGGGAGCGGCTTGAGCGGCCCGTAGGTGATCTCGCAGGTCAGCCCGAACCCGCCGGCCGGGTTGCAGTGCGGGCTGGCGTTCCCCTGGACGAAGATGCGGTGGAAGACGGAGTCCTCGGGGTAGTAGATCCAGTGCTTCTCGGTCAGGCTCGCCCGGCCGATGCCGAGGTTGACGCACCGGACGGAGGTGTGCCGCAGCCCGGCGGCCGCCCGCCGCACCTCGTCCGGGGCCTCGTCCCCCATCGCCTTGATGAGCACCGGCAGCGGCATCGTGCTCACGAGCTGGTCGTACCCGAGCACCGAACCGTCCCCGAGCGTCAACTCGCGGCGATTCGGGGAAACCCTGACGACCCGGGTCTTGAGCCGGACATCGCCGCGGAGGTGCGGGAGGAAGCCGTCCATCAGGGCCTGGAACCCGCCCTTGAGCGGGTACCCGAAGCGGGCGTTCGGCCCCATCGGCTTCGGCTTGGGCGACAGCGCCCCCTCGATCATCTCCTCCAGGTCCGGCATCGGGACCCGCCCGCCGAGCCAGCTCGTCTCCATCTGGTCGAGCGGCACCGCCCAAATCTTCCGGTTGTAGGGGATGGCGAAGTGCTTGGCGATGCCCGCCCCCCACACCTGGTAGATGAACTCCTCGAAGTTCTGCGGGCCGGCCGCGGCGGCCGGGGCGTGGGTCCCGTTCGCCCCGTTCGCGGCGATCCGGTTGACCAGCGGGACGGTGCTCTCGGCGACCCCGTCGCCGCAGCAGTCGGACACGCCGGCGTCCTTCGGATCACTGCTGGCGACGAGGTTGCACGCGGTCCCGTTCTTCGGCCCGTTGCCGTTGGCGTGGTGGCCGTTGGCCGAGCCATTCGCGGCCGGCTTCGGGACGGCCGCCTTCTTGAGGCCGCCGAACCGGGCCTCGATCGCCCCGACCACGCACTCCTTGATGACCTCCGGCGGCAGCCCGTACAGCGATCCCTGGAATGGGTAGCGGGTGTACACTTCCTTGCTGAAGATCCACGCCTCCCGGTCCTGCCAGTGGACGTTGTCCCCGAGCAACAACTCGTACATCTCGTGGACGTACGGGTCGTTCGAGAACATGATGTGGCCGGCCCAGTCGAAGGTGAACCCGCGGTCCACCAGCGACCGGCACCACCCGCCGACGGTGGCGTTCGCCTCGATCAGGGTGGCGTCCGCCCCGAGGTGGTAGGCGGCCGAGAGCCCGGTCGGCCCGGCCCCGATGACGACCGCGGGGGCGGTCTTTCCCGGGACCG
>JAIEQO010000960.1 GCA_019747655.1 Gemmataceae bacterium
CTCCCCCGCCTGCCCCGGCCGGACCGCCGGCCGGCCGTTCGGCCCGCCCGACGGGTCCGGCCCCTCGGCCGACGGGCCCTCCGGCTCGACGCCCCCGGGGGGCACGCTCTGCGGCTCGGGGAAGTCGTCCCGGGGCGGGTCGTTCGGGGCGTCTTGCTTGGCCGCCTTCTTGTTCGCCTCGGCCCACAGCAGCTTGGCCAGCTCCAGGTTGTGCCGGGCGTCGGCCTTGAGGGCCTCGTCGGCCGGGTGCAGGTCGAGACACCGCTCGAAGCAGGCGGCGGCGGCCCGGAAGCCGGCCGCGGAGGTGGCCGCCCGGAGCCGGCAGGTGCCGCGGTCGAACCACCCGCGGGCGGCCCGGCCGGGCGGGCACTCGCCGTCGTCCAGGGCCCGGGCGTAGTGGGCCTCGGCCTCGGCGAAGCGGTTGAGCCTGGCCAGCAGGGCGGCCCGGTTGAAGGCCACCAGCCCGGGGTCGGCGGTCCGCTCGGCGGCCTGCTGGTAGAGGGCGTCGGCGGCCTCGGCGTCACCGCGGACGAAGGCGGAGTTGGCCCGCCGCACGAGGTCGGCGGCCGGCTCGGCCGGGGCCGGGGCGGCGGCGAGGAGGGCGAACGTACCGAGTACGAGGTATGGAGTCCGGAGGGCGTGGGGTGTGGTCGTCATCGGTCGTCCCGGTCCGTCGCCGGACCCAGGGCGTTGCCCTGGGCTACGCTGTGCGACCCCTTCAGGGTCGGAGACCGAGCAGCCTGAAGGGCTGCGACAACATAGCCCAGGGCAACGCCCTGGGAACATCGCCCATCATTCTACCGACACCTCACCGCCCCCGCAGCCAGCCGACCGCGAACAGGGCCGCCGCCGGGGCCAGGAACCACGGGTACCGCTCCTTCGGCTGCGGCACCGCGTCGTCGCTCACCTCCCGGGACGGGTGCGGCTCGACCCGGGTGCGGTAGAACTCGCCGAGGGCCGGCACCCCGCCCCGGCCGGACAGGTACTCGCCCCGGGTCTCGGCCGCGAGCTGCTTCAGCAAGGGCTCGTTCAGCCTGGTGACGACCGCCGCCCCGTCCGGGCCGTGGACCGGGCCGTCGTCGCCCCACATCTCGGCCCCCGCCGCGTTGCCGACCCCGACCGTGTGGACCGGGATGTCGGCGGCCCGGGCGGCGTCGGCCCCCTGGGCCCACTCGCGGTCGTCGGCCGGGTCGTCGCCGTCGGAGATCAGGACGATGTCCTGCGAGCCCGGGAACCGCGGGTCGTGGGCGGCGACGGCCGCGGCCAGGGCCGCCCCGATCCGGGTGCCGGAGGCGAGGTCCGTGTCGGCGGCCCCGGGCCGGCACTCGGGCGGCGGGAACCGGCCGTCGAGTTCGTCGAGCACGGCCCGGGCGTGGTCGGTGTCGGTGGTGAGCGGCACGAGGAGCTTCGGCCGGGCGGCGAACGCGACCACCGCGACCCGGTGCCCGCCCCGCCGGCCGAGGTGGTCGAGGAGGTCGCGGGCGGCGTCCCGGGCGGCCTCCCACCGGGCCGCGCTGCCGGTCGAGAGGTCCTGGGCCAGCATGCTCTTGCTGAGGTCGATCACCACCACCACGTCCCGGCCGACGGCCACCCCGGGGCTGTCGCTGGTGCCCCACCGCGGCCCGGCCAGCCCGAGGACGAGGGCGACCCACCCGAGCGGGTAGAGGAGCCCGAGCCAGCGGCGGCCGGGCCGGGGGTCGGTCCGCAGCCCGGCGACGGCCCCGGGTCGGCCGATGAGGGCCGCGGCCCGCCGCCGGCGGACGACGGCGTACCGGTCCACCAGGGCCAGCACCGGCAGCACGAGCAGCAGCCAGAGGAGCCCCGGCCGGGCGAACCGGACGGCCTCGACGAACTCCCGGAGGTCGGTCAGCAGGCCGGCGAGGCCGGACGGGAGTTGGGGGAAGGTCATGGGAGGGGCTACAAGGTCAAGGCGGGCGCTGGGCGGCCGAAATCGAAACCTCGAACGACCAAACTCGGCGGCCCCGGTCGTGCCGGGAGCTACGGGTCGCGGAGAACCTCGATGCGGCCGGCGCCGGGTTCGGCCTCCGATGCCCCGCGTTGGGCGTCGCGGATCAGATCGAACACCTGCCGCGACTCGCTCCCCAACTCCATGCTCACAAGACCAGGGTAGTTGCCCGAGGACCAGTGATCGCCGGTGTACCAATACGGCGGCGGGGCACCGAAGCCGATCAGCCCACCCCCGTCGCGCCACTCCGTCAGCCGGACCTCGGCCACCAGCCGGAGGAAGATGGAATGAACCCGCAGCCCCCACACGCCGTCTGCCACCACGACCACCCGTTCGGGCGTCACCCCGTACCACGTCCGGCGGCGGGACCACGGGGCGTACCAGAACCGGGCGACCAGCATCCAGACCCCGCCCGCGGCGAAGATCGACCCGAACAGGCCCCCGGCGATGCCCATGCCGCCCGCCAGCGCGGCGGCGGCCCAGCTTACGGAGACGCCGGTGATGAACAAGGCGAGCGGGATGGTGAGCCAATCCGACCGACGCAGGCACAACCCGAACGGGGGCCGGCCGGACCACAGGAGCCGCTCCCCGCGGCCCAGCTCGCGGCCGATCACCTCCTCGGCCGACTCGCCCATACGGTGTGACCCCCGCGGCCGAACTCGCGTAGACCCGGGCGGGTCAACCCGTCCGAGCTGTCGCCCCCAGCCGGCCTACCGCTCGTCGCCCGGCTCCGGGGGCACTGCCGGCACCTTGTCCAAGACCCGGTCGTACGCGGCCCGGCTGCCGCGGGCGGCCCGCTCGGCCAGGTACGCCAGCTCCCGCGCCGCGGCCAGCTTCTCGCGGGCGGCCTCGGCCAGCCAGTCGGCCTCGCTCACACCCCGCTGCGAGGCCGCCTCCGCCACCCCCGCCCGCAGGTCCGCGGGGAGTTCCGCCAGTAACGCGCTCATCCGGGTACTCCCAATCGGGCCAGGGCCGCCCCCGGCGATATCAGTTCCAGGCCGTACCGCTCGGCCCCGTCGCGCATGTCGCGGGGGTTGAGCGTTACCACCAGCCGGCTTCCCGTCGCCACCGCCGCCTCCAAGATCAAGTCGTCGCCCGGGTCGGCGGCCGCCGGCCGCAGCCGGAACCGCACCGGCCGCCGCACGCCCTCCCGGCACAGGTTGTCCAGGAAGGCGTCCACGTCCTCGGCCGGCAGCGGCACCAGCCCCGGCCGCTTGAGCACGTCCTCGTACTCGAGGACGAGGGCGGTGGTCAGCCCCGGGGCGAAGTACGGGCCGCCGACCGCCCGGAGCAGGGCGTACGACGCCCCGGCGGACGACCGCAGCCCGGCGACCAGCACGTTGGTGTCGAGGACCACGGGCGGCGGCATGCCGGCATCGTACCACGACGGCTGACCGGGAACTACGCCACCACCCGCCAGCGGGTGCGGTCGAGCAGGTGGGCGGCCAGGAGCAGCCCGGCCGCGGCCGCCGCCGCCCACGGGTAATACTCGTGATACCGGCGGTACTGGAAGCTCACCACCGGAGCCTTCTCCAGGGCCGCGATCTCCCGGTACGCGGCCAGCAGGTCCGCCCCGCTCGACGCCTCGAACGCCCGCCCGCCGGTCGCCGCGGCCACCGTCCGCAGGGCCTCCCGCCCGGCCTCCCGCTGCTTCACGGCGTCCGGCCCGGCATCCGCCCCCGGCCGGCCGCCGGCGTCGATCGTGTACACCTTGATGCCCAGGGCCGCCGCCAGGGCCGCCGCCCGGCCCGGCTTGAGCGGGTCGGCCCCGCCCTGCTTACTGACGTTGTGCTCGCCGTCACTTAACACCACCAACACCTTCTTCCGGTCGCCGCCCCCCGCGTCTAGCCGCAACACCCCCTCGGCGATGGCGTCCCCGACGTTCGTCCCGGCCCGCAGGTCGGTGGCCGGCTGCTGCTCGTCGGCCAGCTTCAGGAGGACCGAGTGGTTGAGCGTCGGCGGGCACACAGTTTGCGGGACGACGGCGAACGTGACCAGCCCGATCGGGTCGGACGGCCGGGGCTCGAGGGTGGTCCCGTCCGGGGCCGTGCCGCCGGCCACGAACAGCCGGAACGCCCGCTTGGCGGCGTCGAGCCGGGTCAGCTTCTCGGCCGGCGGCCAGTCGACATCCGCCTCGGCCATGCTGCCGCTGATGTCCATGGCCAGGACGATCGCCACCCCCTCGGCCGGCAGCCGGGTGCGTTCGTCCGGCGTGCGGGGGCCGGTAGCGGCGACGATGAGTGACGCCAGGGCCAGCCCGCGGAGGGCGGCCCCGCCCCACTTGGCCCGCCGGCCGCGGCTACCCGGGAGCCCGGCGACGAGCGCGAGCGTAGGGTAACGGAGGGCCGGCCGCCGTCGGCGGGCCCACCACCAGGCCAGGGCCGGGGCCAGCGGCAACAGCCACAGGAACGCGGGGTCGGCGAAGCCGGGCATATTTCCCATGATGGCTCGGGGGGGTCGGGATGCCAAGAAGACGAAGAGTTCACCACAGAGAGGGTCCCCGCGCGGGCGGGGGGAGAGAGCACAGAGCGGACAGAAGACTGGGAGTTTTTTGTTCACTCTGTCTCTCGGCTCGGGTCTGCTCCGTGCCCTCTGTGGTGACTCTGTGGTTAATCTCCCCCGGGCCTCCCCCATGCGGATTTGCGTGCTGTTCAACCCGCGGGCCGGGTCGGCCGGGCAGATGGACGCCCTGCGGGACGCCCTCGCGGCCGTCCCCGGGCTGGTCGTCCGCGACCTCGGCCCGGACGACGACCTGCCGGAGCTGGCGGCCGGGGCCGCCCGGGATGGGTTCGACGTGGTCGCGGTGGCCGGCGGGGACGGGACGGTCAACGCCGGGGCCAACGGGCTGTTGGACGCGAAGGCCGGGGCCGCCCTGGCGGTCCTGCCGCTCGGCACCGGGAACGACTTCTGCCGGACCCTCTCCATCCCGCTCGACCCGCTCGAAGCCGTGCCACTGCTGACCCGGGGCGAGGTCCGCCGGCTCGACGCCGTCCGGGTCGAGGGCGGCCACAACGGGTGGATGGTGAACGCCGCTACGGGCGGGTTCAGCGGCCAGGTAGCGGCCGAGGTGACATCGGAGCTGAAAGCCGCGTGGGGGCCGCTCGCGTACCTCCGGGGGGCGGCCGGGCCGATCGCCGACCTGCCGCAGTACACCCTGGTGATGCGGTACGACGACGGCCCCCCGGACCTCGACGACGAGGTGCTCAGCGTGGTGGTGGCGAATGGCCGGACGGCGGCCGGCGGGCTGCCGGTCGCCCCGACCGCCAACCCCGAGGACGGGTTGCTCGACATCGTCATCGTCCGGGCCGGGGGCACCCTCGACCTGCCGGTGATCGCCGCCCGGCTGATGCACGGCGACTACCTGGCCGACGAGCACGTCGCCCACCGGACGGCCCGGACGTTCGAGATCGCCCCCGACCCGCCGATGCCGTTCAGCATCGACGGGGAGTTGTGCGAGGGGGACCGCTTCGTGTTCACCGCCGTCCCGGGGGCCTTGCGGGCGGTGGTCGGGCCGGGGTACGACCCGGCCCCGCCGCCCGAGCAGGCCGTCGAGGACGAGGACGACGAGGCCCCGGCCGCGGCCGTCCCGACCGGCCTCCGCCAACGGCTGTGGGGCTTACTCGCCGGCGGGTTCCTCCTGGTTCGGAAGACGCCGGGCGGGGTGGCCGCCGGGCTGGCCCTGATCGCGGTGGCGGTGCTGCTGTTCGCGTGGCTGGCCGACGGGGTCGCGGGGCGGGAGTGGGACGAGTTCAACCGCCGGGTGATGGAGTGGCAGTACGCCCGGCGGACGCCGACCCTCGACCGGGCGGCCTGGGCTCTGACGTGGCTCGGGTACGCGACCGGCTCGACCCTCATCATCGGCGGGCTCTTGGCCCTGTACATCACCCGCAAGCACTACCTGACGGCGGCGACTCTCCTGGCCGTGGTCCTCGGGCTGACGGCCCTGGAGTTCACCCTCAAGCCACTCTTCGCCGTCGCCCGGCCGGAGGTGTTCGACCCGCTGGACAAGCCCGGCGGGTACGGATTCCCGAGCGGCCACGCCCTCCGCGGGATCGGGGTCGGCGGGTTCGTGGCGGCGGTGGCGGCGGCCCGGGCGTGGCGGCTCCGCCGGCCCGGGTGGTGGCTGGTGGCGATCCTGGCGGCGCTGGTCGGCGTCGGGGTGTGCTGGAGCCGGGTCTACCTCGGGGCCCACACCCCGACGGACGTGACGGCCGGCGGGCTGGCCGCCCTGGCGTGGCTGACGGCGTGCCTGCTGGGGCGGGACTACGCGATGCGGCGGGGCGGGGTCGCACAGACCCCTCCCCCCGGCCCCCTCCCCTAAGAAGGGAGGGGGAGAATGACAACGACTGGCTCGGGTCTGTTCCCCCTCTCCCCCGGGGAGGGGGTCAGGGGGAGGGGTCTTGTCTTCCTCCCCCTCCCCCTTTAGGCCGCCGGCGGCCGGAAATCCACCTGCTTCTTCGTCGCCTGATCGACTTCCTCGGGCGTAAGGAGGACCGTGATTCGCGACTTTACGGCTCCGCTGGCGTTGGCGACCAGGGCGACGGCCGCCATGTCCACGTTGCTCGGCAGGTCGAGGATGATGTGGAAGTCGTCGCCGCCGAAGGCGAAGTAGAATGCCTCCAGTTTCCCGCCCAGCCCCTTGGCCAGGTGCTCGACCATCGCCCGGCGTTTCGAGCCGCCTTCCTTGAGGAGACCCTGCAAACCCTCACCCGTGTAGGAACCCTGACAGAGATACTTCGGCATGCGATTCTCCCTTGCGAGGTGCGGCTTCGCCGGCCGTCGAACCATCAAGTTGCAACGGCCCATGAAACGCGCCCGGCGCTTATCAGCTCAGGGGCCGGGGGGTGGGGTCTCCGGCCTCTACAGCCGGATGCCCCCCGACACGTCGACCCAGGCCCCCGTGACCCACCGGGCGTCGTCGGTCACGAGCAGCGCGGTGGTGTCGGCGATGTCCTCGACCTCGCCCTGCCGGCGGAGGGCCGTCGCCGCGATCTCCTGCTGGGCCTCCTCGTCGGTCTTGCCGCTGGCCGGGCCGTTCATGTCGGTGATCGTCGACCCCGGGGCGACGCAGTTCACCCGGATGCCCTTCGGCCCGAGTTCGGCGGCCAGCACCCGGGTCATCAGGTCGACCGCCCCCTTCGTCGCGGTGTACACCACCGCCCCGGGGTAGGCCATCCGGCTGATCGCGCTGCCGATGTTGACGATCACCCCGCCCTTCGGGAGCATCTGGGCGGCGTGCTTGGCGCAGAGGAGGTAGCCGCGGACGTTGGTGCTGAAGTGCGCGTCGATCAGCTCGGGCGTGACCTCGTGCAGCTCGCCCCGCTGCATGATGGCGGCGTTGTTGACCAGGATGTCGAGCCGGCCGTGGGCCTTCTTGACCTCGGCGAAGAGCCGCTCGATGTCGGCCGGCTTGCTGGTGTCGGCCTGGACGGCGACGGCCTCCCCGCCGGCCTTCTTGATCGCCGCCACGACCTCGTCGGCCGCCTTCTGGCTCTTGCTGTAGTTGACGACCAGCTTGGCCCCGTCGGCGGCCAGCCGCCTGGCGATCGCCGCCCCGATCCCCCGGCTCGACCCGGTCACCAGGGCCACCTTCCCGGCCAGCTTCTTGTCGGCCATGTCCGCCTCGCTGAGGAGTTCGACCGGGTGCCGGTCGGTAACGGGGGTGTAACGCGGCCGTGGACCGGCCGCCGCCCGGGGGGTATTGTGGGGACCAGCCCCCGGCCCGGCCGCCGGCCGGCCCCGGTAAATCCGGCCCGGGCCGCAAACCCTTCGGGCCCGGAGAGCGTCTAACGGGCAGGCGAGGGGCCGGGGCGGCGGGGGCCGGACTCGGTTTGGTGGCACAGGCATTCCTGCCTGTGCTGCTGAAAATGCACAGGCAGGAATGCCTGTGCCACCAGGCCGGGACCGGCGTTGGTCGAACGGCCGTCGGTTGCTCGGCCGCCGGGCGTCCGATAAACTGACCCGACCCCCGACCCGGCCGCCGGCCCCGCGGCCCGTCCCGACGCGCCCCCTTCACCCGGCTCTCGGCCGTCCGACGAGGTGCCCCGTGTGGTCGATGACCGTGCTCGCCCGCCGGCGGGTCGCCCCCCGCTTCGCCCCGCGACCGCACCGGCTCGGCGTCGAACGGCTCGAAGACCGCACCGTCCCGGCCGCCGGCCCCGCCGTCCCGGCGGCTGAGCTGGCCCGGCTCGCCCGGCTCGACACCGCCGGCCCCCTCGCCCCGGTCGGCTTCGACCTGGCGTACCTCCTCCGCGAATTTCAGACCGCGGCCGACGCCCCGGCCGCCTTCCGCCCGGCCAACCCGCTCCTCCAGACCGCCGCCGGCACCGTCGCCGTGGACGTGCTGACCGCCGACCCGGCCGCCGCCCGGGCCGGGCTGGCCGCCCTCGGGTTCCGGCTCCTCGGCGCCTCCACCTGGGTGTCGTCCGGCTTCCTGCCGATCGCCGCCCTGCCGGCGGCCGCCGCCCTGCCCGGCGTCCGGGCCGTCGCCCCCGCCTACCGGCTGGCCGCCAACGTCGGGGCGGTCACCAGCCAGGGGACCGCGTCGGTCCGCTCGGAGGAGGTCAACAAGTTCCTCCGGATCGACGGGTCGGGCGTCACCGTCGGCGTCCTGTCGGACAGCTTCGACTTCCTCCGCGGGGCGGCCGCCGACGTGGCCGCCGGCGACCTCCCCGGGCCGGCCAACCCGTTCGGCCGGACGGCCGCGGTGAACGTCCTGTCCGACGGCCCGGGCCGGGACGAGGGGCGGGCGATGCTCCAGATCGTCCACGACGTGGCCCCGGGGGCGTTCCTGGCGTTCGCCACCGCCGGGGTCAGCCAGACCCAGTTCGCGGCCAACCTCCGGGCCCTGGTCGAGGCCGGGGCCGACGTGCTGGTGGACGACGTGACGTTCCCGGCCGAGCCGATGTTCCAGGACGGGCTGGTCGCCCAGGCGGTCGACCAGGCCGCCGCCCTGGGGGTGCCGTACTTCTCGGCCGCCGGGAACCGCGGCCGGGCCGGGTACGAGAGCCCGTTCCGCGAGGCCGGGGTGAACCTCGGGACGGACGGGACCGGGAAGGTATCGACCCAGCCGACGTTCCTGGCCCACGACTTCGACCCCGGCCCCGGGGTGGACGTGTTCCAGACGGTCGTGCTCCCGCCGGGCGAGACGACGATTTCGTTCCAGTGGTCCGACCCGTACTTCTCGGTGAGCGGCGGGGACGGGGCCCGGACCGACCTGGACCTGGCCGTGTTCGACATGGCCGGGAACTTCCTGGGGACCGTCGGCGGGTTCGGCCGGAACGTCGGCGGCGACCCGGTCGAGGTGTTCACCCTGCCGAACACCACCGGCCGGCCGCTGACCGTCCAGTTCGCCATCGGGCGGGTGTCCGGCCCGGCCCCGGCGATGCTCAAGTACGTCGCCTTCCGGCCCGAGTTTCAGGCGGCCGAGTACGCCACCGGGGCCGGGACGGTGTACGGGCACGCGAACGCGGCCGGGGCGATCGCCGTCGGGTCCGGGTCCTACGCCGACAGCCCGGCCTACGGCCGGCCGCCGGTGGGCTCGGCCGAGTCGTCGGCCGGCGGGACGGCGGTGATGTACGACGCGGCCGGCAACCCGATCGCCCCGGCGGCCCGGGGCGGGCCGTCGGTGATCGCCCCGGACGGGGTGGCGACCTCGTTCTTCGGGGCGGTCGGGCCGGACGGCCGGCGCCAGTTCTTCGGGTCGTCGGCCGCCGCCCCCCACGCCGCCGGGGTGGCGGCCCTCATGCTCCAGGCCAACCGCGGGCTGACCGCCGGCCAGGTCCGGTCGGCCCTGGAGGCGACGGCCCTGGACGCCGGGACGCCCGGCCGGGACGCCCAGACCGGGGCCGGGCTGGTCCAGGCCCCGGCGGCGGTGTACGCGGTCGGCGGGCCGTTCGAGGTGGCGTTCGACGGGACCGACGGGGACGACGCCTTCCAGGTCCGGCGGAACCCGGCCGCCGGGGTGGTCGAGCTGTGGCTCAACGCGGCCCGGGTGTTCACCATCCCGGACGCCGAGGTGGCGGCGGTGGCCGCCCGGGGGTTCGCCGGGGACGACGGGCTGCTGGCCGAGTCGGACGGCGGGCTGGCCCCGCCGGGCGGGGTCCGGTTCGACGGCGGGGCCGGGACCGACATCGGGGCGGTCAGCGGGACGGCCGGGTCGGACCTGTTCGAGTACACCGCGATCGGGGCCGACGGCGGCCGGCTCACCCGGTCGGCCGGCGGGGCGGTGCTCTCCCTCCTGCTGTCGGCCGTCGAGAAGGCGGTGGCCGACGCCCGGCCGCTCGGGGACGACGCCCTGACCGCCTACGTCGGGTCGGCCGCCGTCCGGCTCGACACCGAGCGGGGGTACGGGACGGTCGTGCCGGACGGCGGGCTGCCCTTGGAGTACCGGAACGTCGAGCGGCCGACGGTGGCCGGGTCGCGGGTGGCCGTCCCCGGCACCCCGAACCGGGACACGGTGGACATCTCCCCGGCCGGGGTGGTCAGGTACACCACCCCGGCCGGGCTCGAGAACGGGGTCGCCGTGGTCGCCCCCGAGCTGGTGGTGGCGACCGGGGGCGGCGCGGACTCGGTCACGATCGCCGGCAACCACCCGTTCGGCGGCGGGGTGTGGCTGGACGGGGGCAGCCCGACGGCCGTGCCGGTCGGCGTCTCCGGCGACACCCTGGCGTTCAACGGGGCCGGCGGGGCCATCACCTTCGACCCGGCCGGCGGGGTGATCGGGGAGGCCGGGACGGGGGCCGTCCGGTACACGGACTTCGAGGCCTTCCGGCCGAACCTCGGGGTCGGCAGGCTGGTCGTCCGGGCCGGGGCCGGGGGGGCGGTCGTCACCCCGACCTCGGCCACCACCGCCACCGTCACGACGGCGGCCGGGACGGTCCCGGTGACGGCCGCCGGCGGGGTGCTGACCGTCGAGGGCGGGGACGGGGACGCCGACACCCTGACGGTCCGGCTGCCGGCCGACGCGGCCGACGCCTCGGTCGCCGGCGGAAACGTCCGCATCCCGGGCTACCTGACGGTCGCGGCCGGGGCCGGGGTGGAGCTGGTCGAGGTGCAGGGGAACTCGGCCAACAACTCGTTCGCCGTCACCCCCGGGGCGGTCACGGTGTCGGTCGTCGGGGCCGGCGGGTTCGACCGGCTGAACGTCGCCGGGACGTACCCGGTCCGGCCCGGGGCGGGCTCGGGGATCGTCCCGTCCGACAAGCCGGTGGCCTACCGGGAGATGGAGGCCGTCACCCTCGGCCAGACGCCGGCGGCGGCGTCCGACACCGCGTCCGTGTCCGAGGACGGGTCGGTCACGATCGACGTGCTGGCCAACGACGCCGGGACGGCCGACGGCCCGCTGGCCGTCACCATCACCGTCCCGCCCCGGTACGGGGTGGCCGAGGTGGTGGGCGGGAAGATCGTTTACACCCCGAACCCGGACTCGGTCCGGGCCGACAGCTTCGCCTACCGGGTGGAGGACGCGAACGGGGACGGGTCCGGGGCGACGGTGTCCGTCGGGGTGGCGGCGGTGGACGACCCGCCGCGGGCCGTCCCGGGGCTGGTGGCGGTGGTGAGCGGCACATCGGTGGCCGTCAGCCTGACCGGGGAGGACGGCGACCCGGAGCTGGCCCAGCCCTTGCGGTTCACCCTGTTGTCGGCCCCGGCCCACGGCACCCTGTCCGGGTTCGACCCGGCGACGGGGCGGGTCGAGTACACCCCGTCCCCGGGGTACGTCGGGGCGGATTCCTTCGAGTTCGGGGTCGGCGACGGGAGCGGGGCGACGGCCCGGGGCCGGGTGACGGTCCGGGTCGACCCGGCCCCGACGCCGCCCCCGCCGGGCCTGCCGTCCCGGGTCATCGTGACCGGGGCCGGGGCCGGCGGCGGGCCGCACGTCAAGGTGTTCGACGCCTTCACCGAGCGGGAGGTGTACAGCTTCTTCGCCTACGACCCGGCGTACTCCGGCGGGGTGCGGGTGGCGACCGGGGACGTGGACGCCGACGGGGTGCCGGACGTGATCACCGGGACCGGCCCGGGCGGGGCGGCCCACATCAAGGTGTTCAGCGGCCGGGACCTGTCGCTGTTGGCCAGCTTCTTCGCCTTCGACCCGTCGTTCGTCGGCGGGGTGTCGGTGGCGGCCGGGGACTTCGACCCGGCCCCCGGGGACGAGATCGTGGTCGGGGCCGGGCCGGGGGCCGGGCCGCACGTCAAGATGTTCCGGATCGCCGGCGGCCGGGCCGAGCAACTGTCCGGCCCGCTCGGCAGCTTCTTCGCCTACGCCCCGTCGTTCACCGGCGGGGTGAACGTGGCCGCCGGGAACGTGGACGGGACGCCGGGTGACGAGCTGGTGGCCGGGGCGGCGGCCGGGGGCGGCCCGCACGTCCAGGTGTTCGACCCGCGGACCGGCGGCCGGCTCCAGAGCTTCTTCGCCTTCCCGGACACCGGGCGGCTCGGGGTGAGCGTCGGGGCGGCCGACCTGGACGGGGACGGGCGGGCGGAAATCCTGACCGGCCCGGGGGACGGGGGCGGCCCGGTCGTCCGGGTGTTCACCGCCGGGTCGGGCCGGCTGACCCGGGAGGTGCCGGCGTTCGACCCGGGCTTCCGCGGCGGGGTGTGGGTCGGGGCGGTGGACCGGGACGGGGACGGGTCGGCGGAACTCTTGGTCGCCCCGGGCCGGGACTCGGAGTCGCTGAAGGTGCTGGACGGCCCGGGGCTCGACCCGGTCGGCATCCTGGACGCCTACGGGGCGGCGTTCCCCGGCGGGGTGTTCGTGGCCGGCACCCTGACCGCCCCCCGCCGGACCGCCCGGCCGGGGGCGTGACCCTCTTCTGACCCCTCCCCCCGCACCCTCCCCACAACGGAGAGTGGGAGGAGGCCCCGAGCCGACGCCTTCTGCCTTTCTCCCCCTCTCCCTCCGGGGGAGGGGGTGGGGGGGAGGGGTCCCGGACACTTCGGCGGCCCGGTTCGTGCTACGGTATGGCTCCCGCCCGCCCCGGAAGCCGCACCATGACCCGCACCCGGCCCGCCCTCGGCGTCGAACCCCTCGAAGACCGTTCGACCCCGGCCGCCCTCCGCGTCCTGCCGCTCGAAGGCGGGATCACCGGGTTCGGCACGGCCGGGACCGACCCGAACAACCCCTCCCAGACCAACTCCGAACTCGCCCCCACCACCCAGCTCGGCGTCCCGTTCGGGCCGCGGGAACTCGGGCTCGTCACCACCCCGGCCCGGGCGTCGTCGGTCGCGGCGATTACGACCGCCCCGCCGGCCGGGCTGTTCCCGACGCTCGGGAATGCCGTCCCGGCCGGCCGGCTGGTGTTCGACCTGACCTCGACGGCCACGAAGGGCGGCGGGATCAACGGCGGCGGGTCCACCGTTTACACCTACGGCCTGGACCCGAACATCATCCTCAGCCCGCTGATGATCGAGGTGGTTCCGGAGGCCGGCGAGGTGGCGGGCACGCCGGTCCGGCTGTCGTTCGGGTTCAACGCGACGGCGGCCGGGGCGAACACCACCGTCACCGCCGTCCGCCAGGACGCCGGGTTCACCCTGAACGGCGTCCGCACGAGCCTGTTGTCGCGGAACATCCAGTCCGGCGGGGCGGCCGCTCCCCTCGCCGGCGGGCAGGACGCCACGGTCCGGATCGGCGACCGGTTCGGGTTCGAGTTCACGCAACTGGCGTCGCTGGCCGGGCTCGGGTCGGGGACGGCCACCGCCCGGCTGGTCCTCGGCATCGCGGTCGGGTCGGCGGCCCCGGGGGCGGGGACCGTCGGGGCCGGGGCCGGCGGCGGCCCGGCCGTCGCCGTCTACAACCCCGACGGCACGCCGAAGCGGACGTTCTTCGCCTTCGAGTCGGGCTTCGCCGGCGGGGTGCGGGTGGCATCGGCCGACATGAACCGGGACGGCACGCTCGACACGGTCGTCGGCAGCGGCCCCGGGCGGGTGGCCGAGGTCCGGGTGTTCGACGGCGTGACCGGGAACGAGCTGTTCCGGACGAACCCGTTCGGGGGCTTCGCCGGCGGGGTGTTCGTGGCCGCCGGGGACATTGACGGGAACGGGTTCGCGGACATCGCGGTCAGCCCGGACGAGGGGGGCGGGCCGCGGGTCCGGGTGTACCGCGGGAACGGTTTCACCGGACTCGCCGACTTCTTCGGGATCGAGGACCCGAACTTCCGCGGCGGGGCCCGGGTGGCCCTGGGCGACCTCTCCGGCGACGGCCGGGCCGAGGTGGTGGTGGCCGCCGGGTTCGGGGGCGGGCCGCGGGTGTCGACCTGGGACGGGGCGGCCCTGGCGGGCGGGAGCCTGCGGCGGCCGTTCGCCGACTTCTTCGCCTTCGAGCCGGGCTTGCGGAACGGCACGTTCGCGGCCGTGGGCGACATCGACGGGGACGGACGGGGCGACCTGATCGCCGGGGCCGGCCCGGGCGGCGGCCCGCGGGTGCTGGTCTTCAACGGGCGGGAGCTGGTGGCCGGTCGGCAGACGGTGCTGGCCAACTTCTTCGCCGGGTCGGCGGCCGAGCGGTCGGGGGTGCCGGTGGCGGCAACGAACTTGGACGACGACACCCGGGCCGACGTGCTGACCGGAACGGGGGCCGGCTCCGGGTCGCGGGCCCGGGCCTACTTGGGCAAGGACCTGTCGCCGGCCGGAACCCCTTCCGCGTTCCGCGACTTCGACCCATTCCCCGGCGCCTCCGGCGTGTTCGTGGGGTAGCTCCCGGTGCCCTCCGCCGCCCACGCCCGGAGGGTCAGCCACGCCAGCCCCAGCCCGGCCAGCCACTGCACGGTGCTGGCCCACAGGTACAGCCGGTGGACCGGGTAGAACGGCGGGCGGACGACCACATACGTCCGGCCCGGGTCCATGAACGAGTCGAGGAGCTGGTGCAGGACGACCAGCAGGAACTGGCAGGCCGCCGCGACCGCCCACCACCACCACCGGGCGGCCGTCCGCCGGCGGACGGGGTCTCGGCTCACGGCCAGGTCCCACGCCAAGAGCCCGAGCCCGACCACCCCGCAGGCGTTCAGGGCGTCCGTCACCCGGGTCGTGATCGCCCCCTGGGTCGCGGCCGACCCAAGCACCCGCGTCCCGACCGGCACGACCACGGCCGTGTAGAACAGGAACCCCCCCTGCCAGAGCAGGAGGGCCTGGAACACCAGGAACCGCCGGGCCGAGGTCATGACGGGTCGAACAGGGTTGGGCTGGGTTGTGACGGGCGGGAGCGGCTCGATCACGGTGACCGACGGGCCGAGCCGGCGGACGGCCGCGGCCAGGGCCCGGGCGTTTTCGACCGCCGCAACGCCGACGCAGTTATTGAAGAAGAACCACGCCTCATCGACCGCATCAGCCACATCGACCAGCGCCCCGGCCCACTTCCGGACGACCGGTTCCGGGTAGTCGTAGTCGTACCGGGCCTTCTCCCCGGCGTACCAGGCCTCGGCGTTCTGCGAGTGCAGCCGGGCGTACACCCGCCGGTTGACCACCCGCAACCCGGCCGGGAACAGGGTCGCTATTGCCGGCACCCCGACGCTAACGAGGTTCAGCCCGGCGGCCGCCAGCCAGTCCGCGAGGCCGTCGAAGTCCCAGGAGCGGTGGCGAAACTCGACGGCGACCGGGTGCGGCCGGAGCTGGTCCGCCACCCGCCGGAGCCAGTCCCGGTTGCGGTCGGTGTGGTGGAACGACTCGGGCACCTGGACGAGCAGCCCGAGGAGCTTGCCGGCCGCGGCCAGCCGGTCGGCGGCGGCCGTCATGGCGGGCAGGTCGTCGGTGCTGCGGTCGTGGCTGGCGGTCTTCGGCACCTTCAGGCAGAACCCGAACCCGGGCGGGGTCCGGCGGGCCATCGCGTCGGCCTGTTCGGGGGTCGGGGGGCGGCAGAAGGTGCTGTTGACCTCGACGGCCGGGAAGTGCCGGGCGTACTCCCCGAGCATCCCGTTCGAGGGGGTGCCGGGCGGGTAGAACGGCCCGACCCAGGCCGGGTACGAATAGCCCGGTGTGCCGATTCGCAGAATCATTGGGAATCGAAGGGTTTTCGGCGGGTTCGGGGTGGACCCCCCTCCCCCCTCATTTTTCGCGGCCGCCGTCCACCAGACCGAACTCACAACCGGGCCACAGGTTCCGGCCGAACTAGGGGGCAACCATCCCTACCGAGGCGGCAACGGTCGATCGGAAAAACAGCCGCAAATCATTGAACGAACGGGACTTCCGCTGTTGCCACTCCGTTGCCGTATGCGGCAACGGAGCAGGCTCTCGGGCCGACCACCGGGGATGGCACCCCGGCTTATCATTTAGTGAACACAATACCACATTTCATCGCCGTTGTCAACTACGGCCGGTCAGTTCCCCCATACCCTTTCGGGTGGCGGGCCACCGCCGATTTTACCCGACCGGGCCGACCGGATGAACGACGGGTGCCTCCTCGCCGCGGTCTGTGCCAACCCGGCCGACGACCTGCCGCGGCTGGTTGGTCTTGACGCGCGGTCTCGTCAGTGGGTACATTCTTGTGGGGGGGGCGATTGTCACCCCTGGCAATTCGCCGGTGACGTTCACCCGCTCGCCCGCGCCCATCCCGAACTCGCCCTCGGCGGCGCTGCCTCCCCCGCACCAGGAGGGGCGGCATGAGAAGGGGAATCGCGGTCCTCGGGCTGGTGTTGTGCGTGGGTGTCGCCGCCGGGCAGGGACCCGCGCTGGACGGCCTCGTCTGGACCACCGACGGTAACGGCAAGTCGTACCCGGTCCTGTTCGCCCTCAACCCGCCGCCGTGGGCCGTCAAAGGGGAGGGTTCGGTCAACCTGCAAAAGTACCCGAAGGGGACCATCACGTCGAAGGAACTGGCTGTGGAGATCCGGAGCATGAAGACGATCGACCCCGGGACGGGGAAGCTCGCGATCCTGGCCACGACCAAGGCAACGGTCGACAAGGACGGCAAGACGTTCAAGATCGAGAGCCCGGCCGGAGGCAGTCCGGAAGACCCGGTCACGATCACCGTCACTGGCAAGTTCAAGCCGGACGACAAGCTGGGCGAGCGGGATGTCGTCCTGTCGGGCGTCGCCAGCTCGAAGTAGCGCCCGATTACGACCCGGCGCCCGGCGGTCGGGCGCCGAAACCTGTCACGGAGGAGTGGCCATGCGGGCGCGGAGCCGGACCGCCTTCACCCTGCTGGAATTGCTGGTTGTCGTCGCCATCCTCGCCGTCCTGATCGGGCTGCTCCTGCCGGCCATCCAGAAGGTCCGGGAGGCCGCCGCCCGGATGCAGAGCAGCAACAACCTCAAGCAGATCACCCTGGCCCAGCACTCGTACTGCGACGGCGACCCGCTGTTGCCGAACGCCTTCGGCTACCGCAAGCCGACCGCGGCGGGCACCCGGTACGTCCTCGCCCCGTTCCAGGCGGCCGCCGTCCAGATGGGGTTCCACACCGAGTACTCGGTCCTGTTCGGCGAGCGCGGGCTGATCAAGCCGTTCGTCAGCCCGGCCGACCCGTCGCTGGCGTGGTACGTGGCCACGTACCCGACCAGCCCGACCCCGTGCAGCTACGCGGCGAACATGTGGGTGTTCACCCGCGACCAGCCGCTGGCCACGGTGGCCCCGGACGGGCTGGCGAACACCATCTTCTTCGCCGAGCGGTACGCCGCGTGTACGGGCCGTATCCGCGACTGGGAAGCCACCGAAAGCGGGTTCCGGCCGACGTTCGCGGACGGCGGACCGGTCATCCCGGTCGGCCCGGGGTCGGGGGACGTGTACCCGGTGGCCGGGGTCGTCACCCTGCCGAGCCGCCCGGGGGCGACGTTCCAGGTCGCCCCGACGCTGGTCACGCGGGCCCACTGGTCCGACCCGCTGCCGCCCGGGGCGTGCGACGACGCCGTCCCGCAGACCCCGCACCCCGGCGGAATGCTGGCCGCCCGGGGGGACGGGAGCGTCCGGACGGTCCGCCCGGACGTCGCCCCGGAGGTGTTCTGGGGGGCCGTCACCCCGGACGGCGGCGAGGTGACCGGCGACTGGTAGCCGTGGGGCCGGCTGTGCCGGCCGGCCGGATCCCGGGACCGCGGCCGTCCCGGCCGCTCCACTTGCGCCAACGAAGAGCGGCCGGGACGGCCGCGGTCCCAGGGAACGGAGCGCCGACCTACCGCCGTCGGGTCACAGCACCCCCGACGAGCCCCGGCCGGGGGCCGGCCAGAGGTTCGGGTTGCCCCGCCGCCCCCGGCCCGGCACCGGGGTCGATGAGGGGTCCTGGCCGTTCGCCCAGGCCAGCACCCGCCGGGCCACCTCCGCCGCCGCCCGGCTCGTCGGCGACGGGGTCGGCTCGCCCATCGCCAGCCCCACGTCCACCCCCAACACCCCCTGCACCACCGCCCCGACGTGGACGGCCAGCTCCCGGTTCGGGTTCCGGGCCAGACCCTTCAACACGTCCAGGCCGTCCGGGTCGTTCGGGTCGGCCTGCAACAACACCTCCGCGGCGAAGAGCCGCAGCGGCCCCGGCTGGTCCGGGTTGGTCATCCGGTCGAGTACGTCCGGGCCCAATAGCTGATGCTCCCGCAGGAGGGCCGCCACCTCCACCCGCAGCCCGGGCGGCGGGTCCGGGGCCAGCATGAACGCGGCCAGGTCGGCGGCCAGGCCGGGCGGGTCGTTGTCCACCAGCGCCCGGTGGTACTGGCCGATCAGCGTGAGGATGGCCCGGGCCGACAGCGGCGGGTGCTCGGCCGCCCACAGCGTCAGGTCGGCCACGGCAGCCGGCGGGAGCCGCCCGGGGCCGGCGAAGAGCGGCCCGTCGTTGGCCCGCCTGGGGTCGGCCAGGGCCGCCTTGACGGCCTCCCGGCTGGCCTCCCACCGCCGCTCGGCGTCCCACAGCAGGGCCTCGCCGGCGGCGTACCGGACCTCCGCGGCCGGGTCCCGCAGGAGGCCCCCCAGCCCGGCGGCCGGGTCGGCGGCGTCGGC
>JAIEQO010000711.1 GCA_019747655.1 Gemmataceae bacterium
GACTTCCTGGTGACCAAGCTCGACTACGTCGCCAACCTGGTCCGCAAGCACAGCCTCTGGCCGATGCCGTTCGCCACCGCCTGCTGCGGGATCGAGCTGATGGCCACGGCCTCCAGCCGGTACGACATCGCCCGCTTCGGCTCGGAGGCGATGCGGTTCAGCCCGCGGCAGTGCGACCTGATGATCGTCGCCGGCCGGGTGGTGATGAAGATGGTCCCGGTGATGCAGCGGATCTGGCTCCAGATGCCCGAACCCAAGTGGTGCATCTCGATGGGGGCCTGCGCCTCGTCGGGCGGCGTGTTCGACGCCTACGCGACGGTGCAGGGGATCGACCGGTTCCTGCCGGTGGACGTGTACGTCCCCGGCTGCCCGCCCCGGCCGGAGCAACTGATCCGGGCGGTGCTGGACATCCAGGAGAAGATCGCCAAGACGGGGACGATCGACGCCCGGGAGTTCGCCGCCCGCAGCGGCTACGAGGGGCCGACCGCCCTGGCCCGGGAGCTGGCCCCCGAGGAGGCGATCGTCGCCCCCGGCGACTTCCGGACGGCGACCCGGCTCAGGGTGCCGCTGAACTGACTCCTGGGAGCGCGGGCGTCCCGCCCGCTTCTTCCGGGTGACGAGCGGCCGGGACGGCCGCGCTCCCAGGAACGACCGGTATGCCCGCCACCCTCGACACCCTCACCGCGAAGTTCCCCGGAGCGTTCACCACCTCGGCGTTCCGCGGCGACCAGCGGGTGAGCATCGCCGCCGAGAAGGCCCCGGCCGTCCTGTTCGACCTGCTCAAGTGCCTGAAGGAGGAGTGCGGGTTCGACTTCCTCGCCGACGTGGCCGGGATCGACTACCTGAACTACCCGAACGCGACCGACCGCTACGGGGTCGTGTACGCCCTCACCAACCTGGCGACCGGCGAGCGGCTGTTCGTCAAGGCGTTCGCCAACGACCCGGACCCGAGCCTGCCGTCGGCCGTCCCGCTGTGGGCCGGGGCCGACTGGATGGAGCGGGAGGTGTACGACCTGTTCGGCGTCGTGTTCGAGGGGCACCCCGACCTCCGCCGCATCCTCATGCCGGCCGAGTTCACCGCCCACCCGCTCCGCAAGGACTACCCCTTGCGCGGCTTGGGCGAGCGGCACAACTTCCCCACGATTACCCGCGCCGAAAGCTGAGAATACGAGCCGCACGATGAACGCGGAAAGGACACGATCGGAAGCAACCAAAGATTGATTTCTGATCGTGCGTTCGTTCTGTTTTGATCGTGCGGCTCGTTCTGTGAGATCACCCATGCCGGTCGAGATGCTGCCGCAGGTGGACGAGGCCGGGGCCGACCGGGAGTTCCTGTACACCCTGAACTTCGGCCCCCAGCACCCGGCCACCCACACCACCCTGCGGCTGATCCTCACCCTCGACGGCGAAACCATCGTCAAGGCCGTCCCGGACATCGGCTACCTGCACAGCGGGTTCGAGAAGCTCGGCGAGGACCTCGACTTCAACCAGTACGTCACCATCGTCGACCGGATGAACTACATCTCGCCGTTCTGCAACGAGGTGAGCTGGCACCACGCGGTCGAGAAGCTGCTGGGGATCGAGGTCACGCCGCGGTGCAAGTACATCCGCACCATCCTGGCGGAACTCGCCCGGATCAACGACCACCTCCTGTGCGTCGGGGCCGCGGCCCTCGACCTCGGGGCGTTGACGGCGTTCCTGTACGCCTTCAACGAGAAGGAGAAGATTTACAACGTCTTCGAGGCCGCCAGCGGCCAGCGGTTTCACCCGAGCTACAGCCGGGTCGGCGGGCTGATGAACGACATCACCGACGCGGTGGTGGACCAAATCCGCGACTTCGTGAGGACGTTCCCGAAGGCCCTGGCCGACCTGACCCGGCTCCTGAACCGCAACCGCATCTTCCTCGACCGGACCCGCGGCATCGGCGTCCTGTCGAAGGCCGACGCCGTCAACACCAGTTGCTCCGGACCGGTGGCCCGGGCGTCGGGGGTGGCCCGCGACCTCCGCAAGGACGAGCCGTACCTCGCCTACCCGGACCTCCAGTCCGCCTTCAAGGTCGTCTGCTCGACGGCCGGCGACTGCTACGCCCGCTACCTGGTCCGGATGGAGGAGATGGCCGAGGCGGTGAAGATCATCCACGCGGCCGTCGAGAACATCCCGGCCGGTCCGGTGAACGTCGCCCTGAACGACAAGCTGACCATCCCGGACAAGATGGCGACGTACCGGAGCATCGAGGGGCTGATCCAGCACTTCGAGCTGTTCATGTGGAACCGGCAGTGGTCGCCGCCGGTGGACGAGGTGTACGGGGCGACCGAGGCGGCCAACGGCGAGCTGGGCTTCTACGTCGTGTCCGACGGCGGCCCGCGGGCGTTCCGGGCCCGGACCCGGCCGCCGTCGTTCATCCACTTCGCCGTCTTCCCGCGGATGATCGAGGGGCACCAGATTTCGGACGTGCCGGCGGTGCTCGGCAGCCTGAACATCATCGCCGCGGAGCTGGATCGGTAGACCAGAGCCGGCCGCACGATGAAAGGCAACAGACGCACGATCAGACACAGTACATGTTTTGAATCGTGCTCGGATCGGTCTTGATCGTGCGGCTTGTTTTTCCGGGACTTTTCGATGCCGACCCTGACCGACGACCAGAAGGCCCGCATCCGGGCGTTCGTAGCCAAGTACCCGAAGAAGCAGGCGGCCACCCTGCCGGCGTTGCACCTCGTCCACGACGAGAACCGGACCGTCTCGAACGAGGCGGTCGTCGAGATCGCCGACCTGCTCGACCTGCACCCGTCCGAGGTGCAGGACACGATGACCTTCTACGCCTTCTTCAAGGGGGAGGGCGAGAAGCTCGGCCGGACCCGGCTGTGGGTCTGCCGGGGGCTGGCGTGCGCCCTCCGCGGCGCCAACGAGCTGATCGACCACTGCGAGGCCAAGCTCGGCATCCACTGCGGCCAGACCACCGAAGACGGGGCGATCACCCTGGAGTTCGCCGAGTGCATCGGGGCCTGCGACGGGGCCCCGGCCTGCCTCCGGGACGACAAGCACGTCATGGACGTGACCCCCGAGAAGGCGGATAAGATGATACAGGAGCTACGGGCCTTGTGAGGGTGTTCCCGTGACCGACCTGCGCGACTGCCTCGACTTCACGGACGGGCCGGAGATGGCCCGACTTAAGGGGACCCGCATCCGGGTCGAGGACGTGGTCGCCCAATTCCAGGCGGGGCTGCCGCCCGAGGCGATTGCGACCTACTTCGCCTCCCCGCCCCCCGTCGAGCTGGTGTACGCCGCCGTCACCTACTACCTGCTCAACCGCGGGGCATATGACGAGGCGCGGCGGAAGGAGGGCGAGGCGGCCGACCGGGCTTACGAGGCGTACTGGAGGGCTCTGCCCCAGGTCGAGCGGGACCGACAGGAGGCCCAGCGGCGGCGGCTCCGGGAACTGAAGGCGCGGTTCACGAAGCCGGACGGGCGGCTCGACGTGGCGGCACTCCGAGCCCATGTGGCCGCCGAACGGGCGTCCCAGCCGGCGGGGTCCGGGGCGTGACGCCGATCGGCTACCTGACCGACGAACACACCCCGACGTGGTGGCCGGACGAGGTCCGGAGGGTCGCCCCGGCGGTCCGGATCGTCCGCGTCGGCCAGCCCGGTGCCCCCGCACGCGGAACCCTTGATCCCGAGGTGCTGTTGTTTTGTGAGGCGAACAAGCTGATCTGGGTGACCGCCGACCGGAACACGCTCTACGGCCACCTCGCCGACCACACGGCGGCCGGCCACGAGTTCTGGGGGGTGATGACCCTCGGCGAGCCGATCACGACCGAGGAACTCGTCACCGACTTGATACTGGTGTACGAGACCCACTCGGCCGAGGACTACATCGGGGTGGTACAGGCGCTCCCGCTGTAACCGGACCGACACGAGACGGACGATGCCCTACGAACCCGTTCTGCTCGCCCGGGTGAACAAGCCCGGCTCGCACGCGCTCGACGGCTACCGGGCCGACGGCGGGTACGCCACGTTCGAGAAGGCCCTCAAGGACCTCAAGCCCGAGGCGTTGACCGCCCAGGTGAAGGACTCGGGCTTGCGCGGCCGCGGCGGGGCCGGCTTCCCGACCGGCCTGAAGTGGACCTTCCTCCCGAAGGACCACCCCGGCCCGGTCTACCTGTGCGTCAACGCCGACGAGTCCGAGCCCTGCACGTACAACAACCGCGTCCTGATGGAGAAGGACCCCCATCAGGTGCTCGAAGGGGTGCTGCTGACCTGTCACGCCATCAAGTCCCAGAAGGCGTTCTTCTACATCCGCTACGAGTACGGCGACGCCTTCCGGGCGGTCCAGGGGGCCGTCGACGAGCTGTACGCCGCGAAGCTGCTCGGCCCGAACGTCCTGGGTAGCGGGAAGACCTTCGACGTGGTCGTCCACCGCGGGGCCGGGGCGTACATCTGCGGCGAGGAGACCGGCCTGATCGAGAGCCTCGAAGGGAAGCGGGCCTGGCCGCGGATCAAGCCGCCGTTCCCGGCCGTCGAGGGGGCGTTCCGCAAGCCGACCATCGTGAACAACGTCGAGACCCTGGCCTGTGTGACGCAGATCGTGAAGCGCGGCAAGGAGTGGTTCCAGTCGCTCGGGGTGCCGCCCGACCCGAAGAACCCGCGGGACGCCGGCAGCTACGGGCCGAAGCTGTACACCCTCGCGGGCCATGTGAACAAGCCGGTCTGCGTCGAGCTGCCGATGGGCGTCACCTGCCGCGAGCTGGTCGAGGTCCACGGCGGCGGGGTGTGGAAGGGCCGCAAGGCGAAGGCCGTCAACCCCGGCGGCCTGAGCATGGGCTACCTGGACGTGGACGCCCCGCTCAAGGGCGGGGCCGACGGCCAGACCGAGTACGACATCCCGCTCGACTTCAACGGCCCGGGGCGGGTCGGGTGCCTCGGCCTCGGGACCGCGGCCGTCACCGTCATCGACGACCAGACCAGCATGGTCGACGTGCTCCACAACACCTGCCAGTTCTTCGCCCACGAGAGCTGCGGCCAGTGTACCCCGTGCCGCGAGGGGACCGGCTGGATGCTCAAGATCGTCGACCGGATGCGGCGGGGCCAGGGCCGCAAGGAAGACCTCGACATCCTGGTGGACGTTGCGGACCGCATCGGCATCATGCCGGGGACGACCATCTGCGGGCTCGCGGACGGCGCCGGCTGGCCGGTGAAGACGGCCATCCGGAAGTTCCGGGCCGAGTTCGAGGCGGCCATCAGGAGCGGCGAGCGGAGCAAGTACGCGAAGTCGCTGGCGATGGCCGGGGCGCACTGATGCGACTGAGGGATGCCGGCCCGGGCGACCGGACGCCTGAACCGCCGTCGGCGAACCTGGGCAGGCCGGAGCCCGGGCGGCTGGCCTCGGCACCGCTAGTCGGCACTTGGCTCTTGACCGGGCTGGGCTCGGTGCTGCTGGTGGCGGCTTACTGCGTCGGTCTGGACGCCCGGGCCGGCGACTTGGCGTGGTTCGCGGCCCTGGTGGTCTTCGGCCTGGCGGTGACGGCCGGCTTACTCGCTGTGGTGGTCGGGGTCGTGTGGTGGTGGCAGCACGGTGCGAACGACAACAGCGCGCGGCCGGCGGTCATCGGGTTGATTAGCCTGGGGTACGCGACGGTGGGCTTGTGCCTGACCGTTGGAGCCGGAGTGACGGCCGCCTCGAAAGGGTGACGTTCCAGTCGGTGCGCGGCGGGTGGTCGGTGCTCGTAGGGCCGGCTGTGCCGGCCGGCCGGCACGGCCGGCCCTACGAGGGCCTAACCGGGGGGCGACCATGCGGCGGGTGATGCTCGCGGTGACGGCGTCCGCCGGGCTGGCCGGGTGCGGCAAGAAGGCCGCCGACGACCCCGCGCCGGGCGGGCCGCCCGCCGTCAAGGTCGACGACCGGAACACCAGCTTCCGGCCGGGGGCCGGGGCCGTCACGAACGTCCTCCAGGCCAAGCGGCGGACCAACGCGCTGGTCGAGATGAAGACGCTCGGCGACCTGATCAACGTGACGTACACCCAGGACGGGCGGATGCCGTCCAAGGAGCAGATCGTCGCGGACATCAAGCGGGACGCCCCGGCCGTGGGCAAGGGGATCGACGAGGGCGTCTACATCCTGACCGGGGCGACCGACCACGCCGGGCTGTGGGCCTACGAGGTGGACGCCGACAAGGCCGGCGGGATCGTGCTGGTGGCCGGGGTGGCCAACCGGGCCACGGCCGAGGAGGTCCAGCAGCACCTGGCCAAGCTGCCGAAGACCGCGACCGCCCCGGGAGTGCCGAAGGCCCCGCCGGGCGCTGGGGGCGGGCGGGTTGGTCTCGTCGCCCCGCCGGCCGAGGTCTCGGGACCTCGCCGGGATCAGGTCGCCATCGCCCCGACCCCGCGACCCAAGACGGCCGAGCCGGCCGGCCCCACCTCCCCCCTTGCGGGGGAGGTCGCCGTACTCCCGGAGGGAGGGCGGCGGGTGGGGGGTGGGCGACCCGACCGCCCCGAAGCCGACCCCCCACCCGGCCCGTCCCGGCGGGACTCGCCGACCTCCCCCGCAGGGGGGGAGGTGACGAAGGACGCCCGGCCGGCCCGGAAGCCCGAGCCCGAACCCGCCCCGGATGCCGAGCCGGAGGTCCCCGCCGTCGCGGTCTCCCCGCGTGACCTGGAGGACATCCGGCTGTTCATCGACGGGGCGTCGCTAGTGAGCGGCCGGATGCCGACGAAAGAGCAGACCCGGGCGGCCCTCCGGGCGGCCGGGTCGCCGGCGGCCGAGCTGGTGAAGAGCAAGGCGATCGTCCTGACCGGAGCGACCTCCCGCGAGGCCGTCTGGGCCTACGAGGCGGCCGCCCCGGCCCGCGGCGGGCTGGTGGCCGGGCCGAACGGCGTCGAGACGCTGACGGCCGAGGAACTGGCCCGGCGGCTGGAGACCCAGTAGCAGGAAAATCGCGCCGGACGGTTGACGCGGCCCGAACGGGACAGTAGTGTACAGAAGTAAGGTTATCGTCCCGTGTCGCCACGGCGGAGCGCTTCGGCCCGTAGCCGGGTCCGGCACCGGACGGTTGTGGCGTAACCCGGGATTACGGCAACGGTTCGGACGGTGTCCGTTGCCGCCCGGCCGCCGGGGGCAACGGCCAAACCGGACCGTAACCCGTTGAGGTTCGGTCGCTTGCGTCGGGTTAACGGTACGAGGGAAAACAAAGGGGGGGAGGGGGATGCCCCCGGCCCCGCCGGAGGCGAGTGCTGATGCCGACGGTTTACGTGAACGACACGCCGGTCGAGATCGGCACCGGGAAGCTGAACTGCATCCAGGCGGCCGACCGGGCCGGGGTGCTGGTCCCCCACTACTGCTACCACGAGGCGCTGTCGGTCGTCGCGTCGTGCCGGATGTGCCTGGTCGAGGTCGGCGAGCGGAAGCCGGACGGCACGGTGGTGATGCAGCCGAAGGTCGTCCCCGGGTGCCAGACGCCGGTGAAGGACGGAACGGTCGTCGTCACCGGCGAGTACGACAAGCGGGACCCCGCGGCCGAGCCCTTGAACTACCCGGCCGACTACACGAAGGGGGGCAAGCCCGGCGAGCGGGCCAAGAAGTCGCAGGCCGACACCCTCGAGGGGCTGCTCGTCAACCACCCGCTCGACTGCCCGGTGTGCGACAAGGCCGGGGAGTGCAAGCTCCAGGACTACAGCTACGGGTACGGCCGGTCCGAGTCGCGGATGGTGGACGACAAGTTCGCCCCGCCGAACAAGCCGCACCTTTCGAGCAAGATCACGCTCTTCACCGACCGCTGCATCATGTGTACCCGGTGCGTCCGGTTCACCCGGGAGATTTCCGGGACGGCCGAGCTGATGGTCAGCGGCCGCGGCGACCACGAGGAGATCGACGTCTTCCCCGGCCGGCCGCTGGAGAACAAGCTCTCCGGGAACGTCGTCGACCTGTGCCCGGTCGGGGCCCTCGGCAGCAAGGACTTCCTGTACAAGCAGCGGGTCTGGTATCTGAAGGCGGCCGAGCAGGTCTGTAGCCGGTGCAGCACCGGCTGTTCGGTCTACGTCGACCACAACAAGGACATCGTCTACCGGCTGACGGCCCGGGAGAACCCCCAGGCCAACGGCCACTTCATCTGCGACGAGGGGCGGTGGGGCTACCACTTCGCCAACTCCGGCGAGCGGCTGACCCGGCCGCAGGTGAAGCGGGAGGGGCGGTTCCAGCCGGCCCCGTGGGTGCAACTGACGCCGCTCCTGAAGGACGAACTGGCGGACGCGGCGAAGGGCGGCGGGCTACTGGCAGTGCTCTCGCCGTTCCTGACGGTGGAGGAAGCCTTCCTGTACGCCACGCTGTTCAAGGGACTGTCGCCGGACGCCCGGCTGATCCTCGGGCCGGTCCCGGTGGTCGGCGAGGACGACCGCTACCCGAAGGACGTGCGGGGCAACCCGGTCGAGCCGACCACGTTCGTCATCCGGGCCGAGAAGTGCCCGAACCGGCGGGGCGTCGAGGCCGTCCTGGCCCACTTCACGGGCTCGGTGACGCCGTTCGCCGAGGTGGTCCGCGACCGGCCCGCCCTGATGTGGTTCGCTGGCGGCTACCCGGCGAAGGAGCACGTCGAGGCTGCCTTCCCGACCGACTGGACCGCATCCGGGACGGTGGTGGCCCAGGACATCCTGCCGACCCTGCTGACGGCCTCCGCGGAGTACGTCATCCCGGCGACGGCCTCGTTCGAGAAGGACGGGACGTTCGTAAACCACGCCGGACTGGCCCAGACGTTCGGCCGGGCGACCCGGCCGCCCCATGAAGCCCGGTCCGAGCTGCAACTGGCGTTCGACCTGCTCGGCCGGCGGGGGCTGGTGCAAGCCGCCGCGGTCCGCAAGGAGTTGGCCGCGGCGATCCCGCTGTTCGCCCCGCTGGCCGGCGATGTGCCGAAGGACGGGGTGAAGCTCGGGTCGTAGGGCCGGCTGTGCCGGCCGCCCTGTGAACGATGGCCGGCACAGCCGGCCCTACCATCGGGACCTCTGATGCCCGCGTTCGACCTGACCACCCTGGCGATCGTGATCGTCGGCCTGATGGGCGGCGTCCTCGGGGTCGTCGGCTACCTGACCCTGGGCGAGCGGAAGGTGTCGGCCTGGATGCAGGACCGCCTCGGGCCGAACCGGGTCGGGCCGGGCGGGCTCTTGCAGCCGCTGGCCGACGGCGGGAAGTTCTTCCTGAAGGAGGAGGTCATCCCGGACCACGTGGACCGGGTCTTCTACCTGCTGGCCCCGGCGGTGGCGGTCATCACGTCGCTCTTGGCCATCGCGGTGGTGCCGTTCGGCGGGACGACCCCGGCCCCGGACCCGCAGCCGACGGTGGCCGCGTTCGACGCCGCCCAGTCGGACTACCGCTCGCACTTCTCGGCGGTGATGGCCCCGGGGCTGGACATCGGCCTCTTGTACGTCTTCGCCCTCGGCAGCCTGGCGGTGTACGCGGTGATCCTGGCCGGATGGAGCGCGAACAACAAGTACTCGCTGCTCGGCGCCCTGCGGAGTAGCGCCCAGATCATCAGCTACGAAATCCCGCTCGGGCTGTCGGTCCTCGGGGTGTTCCTGCTGGTCGGGTCGCTGAACCTGGAACGGATCGTCGCCTGGCAGGCGACCGACCACGGCTGGCTGGTCTTTTACCAGCCGCTGGCGTTCCTCCTGTTCATGGTCAGCGCCTACGCCGAGGGGAGCCGGCTGCCGTTCGACCTGCCGGAGGCCGAGCAGGAGCTGGTGGGGGGTTACCACACCGAGTATTCGAGCATGAAGCTCGGGCTGATGCTGATGGCCGAGTACGTCCACCTGGTCACGGCCGGGTTCATCACCGCCGTCCTGTTCTTCGGCGGGTGGAGCTTCTTCGGGCTGGAAGCTCAGGTGACGGACCCGTTCTGGGGGGCGATCCTGAAGGCGGTCATCCTGATCGGCAAGATGCTCCTGTACTGCGGGTTCGCCCTGGTCGTCCGGTGGACGATCCCGCGGTTCCGGTTCGACCAGTTGATGAACATCGCCTGGAAGGTGATGATCCCGCTGGCCCTGCTGAACGTGCTGTGCGTGATCGTGGTCGGGCAGATGGGGTGGCCGCTGGTGGCCCTGACGGCGACCTCGGCCGCTCTGGTCGTCGGGGCCGGGCTTCTGTCGGCCCGCGGGTCGGTAACGAACCCCAAGCGGGCTGTCCGCAAGCTCCCGCCGGGGCTGCCAGCCGGCGTCACCTATGCGGGGCGGTAGTCGTGTCGGGCGGGGTTGGCCCGCGGAGCACGCCACAAGAGAGCCGCACGATGGACGCAGACGAAGACACGATCCGAACCAAAGTTTGTCTGGATTGATCGTGGTTTCTCCGCGTTGATCGTGCGGCCCATTCCTACGGGAGACGACCGTGGCCCTGGCCGAGTCGGACGTGAAGTGGGTGGACGCCCCGAAGCTGGGGTTCTGGGAGCAGCTCTACCTGCCGGCCCTGGTGGACGGGGTGCGGACCACCGTGGGCCACATGTTCGGGAAGAAGCTGACCGAGCAGTACCCGGAGCAGGAGCCGAAGCTGCCGCCGAACTACCGGGGCGTCCACCGGCTGAACCGGGACGAGGCCGGGCGGGTCAAGTGCGTCGCCTGCTACATGTGCGCGACCGCCTGCCCGGCCCACTGCATCGACATCGTCGCCGCCCCGGCCCCGCCGGAGTGGAGGGACCGGGAGAAGTACCCGGAGACTTTTGTCATCGACGAGCTGCGGTGCATCTACTGCGGGATGTGCGAGGAAGCCTGCCCGGTCGACGCCATCGAGCTGACCACCCTGTACGACCTGACCGGCCTGAGCCGGGAGCAGATGGTGTTCGACAAGGAGAAGCTCCTGTCCGTGTTCGACACCACGACCGCGGCCGGGACCGACCCGGTCCGCACCCGGGCCGGCCGGCTCAGCCCGTCCTCGGAGCCGCCACCCGCTCGGTGAGTCGGCCGTCGCACTGACGGGGTTGATTGGTTCGGCCGCAGGGTGTCACACCTCCCAAACCAAACCATCCGGCCCGGGCGGGGCCGGGCGGCTACTTGCCGGCCCCGTATAAGTACCCCGTCCCGCTTGTGACAGATTTCACGAGCCCCTGATGACCCCGTTCGCGGCAGCCCCGGACCCGTCGGCCGCCGGCCAGCTCGCCCTCGGGGTGGTACTGGCCGCGGCCGGGTTCGTGCTGCTGTTGCCGAAGCCCCGGGGCCGGTCGGTGGCCGGGGGGACGGCCGCCCTGCTGGTGGCCGCGGTGGTCCTCGGGCTGTGGTCCCACCGGTCGTTCGGCGACCCGGGCGCGGACTGGGTCGAGAAGGGCCTGTTCATCCTCTTCTCGACCGGGGCGGTCGGGTTCGGGGCGGTGCTGGTCGCCCAGCGGAACCCGGCCCGGGGGGCCATCGCCTTCGCGTTCGTCGTCCTCAGCACCTGCGGGCTGTTCCTGCTCCTGGCCGCCCCGTTCCTGATGGCCGCGACGGTCATCATCTACGCCGGGGCGATCATCGTCACGTTCCTGTTCGTGCTGATGCTGTCGCAGGCGGCCGGCCCGTCGGACGAGAACGACCGGACCCGGGAGCCGCTCTTGGGCAGCCTGGCCGGGTTCGCGTTCGCCGGGCTGGTGCTGTTCGCCCTCCAGCACAACCACGCGGGGGCCGCCCCGCTCCCGGCCGCCACCCTGACCGCCGACGAGAAGGCCAAGCTGGCGGACGTGGCGGCCCGGCTCGAACCGCTGGCGGCCGACGACTTCTACCGGCCCGACGTTCCGAAACAGGGGCGGGTCGCACAGCTCAACGCGATCGAGCAAGAGGTCGGGCCGACGCTGGAGAAGGTGGTCGGGGATTCGCCCGGCCGGTTGGAAGGGTATGCAGCGGCCGGGTCGATCCGAGAACGGCTCGGGGCCTACCGGACCGACACCCAGGCCCGGACGGTCCTGGCCCGGGCGGCGGCCGTCCGGGACGCGGCATACCCGGCCCTGCGGGCGGTGGAGACGGCCGTTACCGAGCCCGGCCGGGGCGACCCGGAGGGGGCGAAGGCCGGGATCCGACGGCTGCGGGACGAGGTGCGGCTGCTGTCCGGGTCGGGCGAGTTGCCGGCCCGGAACGTCGGCAACCTCGGGCTGGTGGTGTACGCCGATTACCTGTTGGCGGTCGAGCTGGCCGGGACGCTGCTTCTGGTCGCCACCGTCGGGGCGGTGGCCATCGCCCACCGCCGACCGGCGACGGCATGACACGCCGGTCCGATTGTTCGCAGCCGGTGTAACTTGAGACTCGAAACTCGGGACTCGAAACTCGCGTGATTCCCGTCTGGCACTACCTGGTGGTCGCGGCCCTCCTGTTCGGGATCGGGCTGGTCGGGTTCCTGACCCGGCGGAACCTGATCACCATGTTCCTGTGCGCCGAGATGATGCTCCAGGGGGTGGCGATCAACTTCGCCGCCTTCGCACGGTATCACGGGAACCTGCACGGGCAGGCGGTGGTCTTGTTCATCTTGGCCGTCGCGGCGTGCGAGGCGGGCATCGCCCTGGCCCTGTTCCTGATGCTCTACCGCCGCGGGCGGACGCTCGACGCCTCGGTCTGGCAGGCCCTCCGGGAGGTCGGGGTGCCGCCGACGGTCGACCCGGACCCGCTCCCGGCCGCCGACCCCGGGCCACCCGACCCGGTGCTCACGCCGGCCGGCCGGCGGCCGGCCCCGACCGCCGAGGAGGCCGCCCGTGTCTGAGCCGCTCGGCCTCGCCCCCGCAGTCCTCGGCCTCTTGCTCGGGGCCACCGTCGTCACCGCCCTCATGGCCGGGGCGCCGCGGCTCCGCCGGTTCGCCCACCTGCCGCTCGTCCTGGCGTGTGCCGCGTCGGCCGGGCTGGCGATCTGGATCGTGATCCAACTCTCCGCCGGCACCCCGGCGTACCGGTCCGTCCCGGTGACGTGGTTCGCGGCCGGCAACTTCGCGGCCAGCGCCGCGATCACCATCGACCCGCTGGCGGCCGTGATGCTGGCCACGGTCACGTTCGTGGCCACCTGGATCGCCGTCTTCTCGGCGGGCTACATGCGGGACGAGCACGGCGTCCCGGAGCGCGGGTACGCCCGGTACTTCGCGGTGATGGGGCTGTTCGTCTTCAGCATGTGCGGGCTGGTCCTGGCCGACAACTTCTTCCTCCTGGTCGCGTTCTGGGAGGGGGTCGGCGTCTGCTCGTACCTCCTGGTCGGCTACTACTACGCCAAGCCGTCGGCGGCCGCGGCCGCCCGCAAGGCGTTCCTCGTCACCCGGCTGGGCGACACCGGCTTTTTGCTCGGCATCTTCCTGCTGTGGAAGCTGGGCGGGTATCACACCGACCTGACCGTCCTGTTCGAGCACATCCGGACGCACCCGCCGGACACCGGGTCGCTGACCACCGCCTGCCTGCTGATCTTCTGCGGGGCGGTCGGGAAGTCGGCCCAGTTCCCGCTCTACGTCTGGCTGCCGGACGCGATGGAGGGGCCGACCCCGGTGTCGGCCCTGATCCACGCGGCCACGATGGTGACGGCCGGGGTGTACCTGGTCGCCCGGTGCGCCCCGGTCTTCGCCCTGGTGCCGGACGCCCAGGCGGTGGTCGCCTGGGCGGGCGGGATTACGGCCCTGCTGGCGGCGGTCATCGCCCTGACCCAGACCGACCTGAAGCGGGTGCTGGCGTACTCGACGGTCAGCCAGCTCGGGTACATGTTCCTGGCCCTCGGGGCGATGGGGGCGGTGTCGCCGGTGTTCGCGGTCACGGCCGCCATCTTCCACCTGTTCACCCACGCCTTCTTCAAGGCCCTGCTGTTCCTCGGGGCCGGCAGCGTGATGCACGCGATGGGCGGGGTGATCGACACGCGGCGGTTCGGCGGGCTCCGCCGGATCATGCCCGTCACCCACCTGACTTTCCTGTGCGGGGCGGCGGCCCTGGCCGCGCTGCCGCCGACATCCGGGTTCTGGAGCAAGGACCTGATCCTGGAGGCGCTGCGGGACGGGGCCGAGACCACCCACCCCTACGCCGGCGGGCTCCAGGCGCTGCTGCTGATCGGGCTCGTAACCGCCGGGCTGACCGCCTTCTACACCTTCCGGGCCTACTTCCTCACCTTCTGGGGCCAGACCCGGGTACCCGAGGAGGCCGGCCACCACGCCCACGAGTCGCCCCCGGTGATGACCGTGCCGCTCCTGGTGCTGGCGGTCGGGGCGCTGGCCGCCGGGGCGGTGGCCGGGCCGCTGACGCACTCCTT
Source organism: Gemmataceae bacterium (assembly GCA_019747655.1). Lineage (GTDB taxonomy): Bacteria > Planctomycetota > Planctomycetia > Gemmatales > Gemmataceae > Urbifossiella. The sequence goes on from JAIEQO010000711.1 coordinate 14,201, forward strand.
CGACCACTTCCTGGAGCGGACCCCGTCGCTCCAACAGGCGGCCACGGCCGTCCCCGGGGCGAAGGCCCCGGCCCACGCCTTCGACTGGGGGCTGGCCGGGCTGAGCACCCTCCTGGCCGCCGGCGGGGTCGGGCTGGCGGCCGTCCTGTACGCGAAGGGTCGGCCGGAGAAGGTCCCGCCCGGGCTGGAGCCGGTCGTCGCCCTGTCCCGGAACAAGCTGTACGTGGACGAGGTGTACGAGGCGGCGTTGGTCAAGCCGCTGACCGGGGCGGCGGTGGCGGCCGGGATGTTCGACCGGTTCCTCGACTCGTTCGGCCGGCTGTTGGCCTCGGCCCCGCGGCTCCTGGGGCATTTAGCCCGGCCGGTCCAGAACGGGCTGGTCCAGTTCTACGCCCTGGGGATGGCCGCCGGGGTGGTCGTGCTGCTGTCGTTCGTGGCGTTCCGGATCGCCCGCTGACGCCCCCTGGGAGCGCGGGCCCGCGGCCCGCACCGGCCCCGCATGATCCCGACGTTCCGCATCCTGGTCCTTCTGTTGGTGGCCGTGCCGCTGCTGTCGGCGGCGGTCGTCCCGCTGTTCGGCCGGGCGGCCCGCCGGGCGGCCCTCGTGCTCGCCCTGCTCCAGGCCGGGCTGACCGCCGCCGTTGTCCTGGTGGCCCTGCCGGTCCTGAACCAGCGGGGCGAGTCGATGATGCCCGACACGCCCGGCCGGGCCCGGCCGATCCAGCGGTTCGTCCCGGAGTTCGTCCCGGGCGACCCGGGGTACCGCGGGAACCCGGACTCGTCCACCCACCGGACCGGGTGGACGCTCCTGAGCTTCGGCGACGGCCCGGCCGACCGGCCCGGCCCGCGGGTCCAGTTCTACGTCGGGGTGGACGGGCTGAACGTCTGGCTGGTCGCCCTGTGCAGCCTGATGATGCTGGCGGCCATCCTGGTCTCGTGGGAGGCGGTGGCCGACCGGCCGGGGCCGTTCTACGGCTGGCTGTTCGTCCTCCAGGCCGGGGCCGTCGGGGCGTTCCTGTCGTTCGACCTGATCCTCTTCTACGCCTTCTTCGAGCTGACCCTGATCCCGTCGTTCTTCCTGATCGGCCGGTGGGGCAACGGCCCGGGGCGGCGGGACGCCGCCCGCAAGTTCTTCCTGTACACCCTCGGCGGCAGCCTGCTCACCCTCGTCGGCCTGGTCGGGGTGGTCCTGACCAACCCCCTGCCGGACGGGCGGGTGACGTTCGCCCTGCCGGACCTGATGGCGGCCGTCCAACAGCGGACGGGCGGCCCGGGGTCGGCCGGGCTCCAGGCCGGGCTGTTCGCCTGCCTGGTGGCCGGGTTCCTGGTCAAGGTCCCGGTCTGGCCGCTCCACACCTGGATGCCGGCGGCCTACCGGGAGGCCCCGATCGGGGTGACGATCCTCCTGTCGGCTCTCTTGGCCAAGCTCGGGACGTTCGGGCTGCTGCGGATCGTCCTGCCGCTGATGGCGGACGCGGCCGTCGAGTACGGGCTGTACGGCCGGGCGGTGATCGGGGTGCTGGCCGGGGTCGGGATCGTGTACGGGGCGCTGTGCGCCTACGCCCAGCGGGACATCAAGATGATGGTGGCGTACGGCTCGCTGTCCCACCTCGGGTTCCTGGTCCTCGGCCTGCTGGCGTTCAACACCGAGGGGGTCGGCGGGGCGGCCCTGCACATGGTCAACCACGGCGTCTCGACCGGGGCGCTCTTCGCCCTGCTGGCGTTCCTCCTCGACCGCTACCGGACGACCGACATGCGGGCGTTCGGCGGGCTGATGGGCCGGTTCCCCCGGTTCGCCGTCCTGGCCTTCGTCGTGTGCCTGGCCAGCATCGGGCTGCCGGGGCTGAACAACTTCGTCAGCGAGATGCTGATGATGGCCGGGCTGTTCGACCCGCGGGCCGGGGGCGGGCGGGTGCCCGGGTTCGCCGTCGTCGCCGCGGCCGGCATCTTCCTGAGCGCCTGGTACGTCCTGACCATGCTCCGGCGGGTGTTCTTCGGTCCGCCGGCCGAGCCGCCCGCGGTCGCCGGCGGGCCGGTCCCGGACATCGACGGCCGGGAGGGCGTGGCCCTCGGCGGGCTGGCCGCCGTCTGCCTCCTGCTCGGGCTCTTCCCGCAAGTCGTGCTCGACCCGATGGAGGCCGACGTGGCGGTCGTGGCGGCGATCGGCGATGCCGCCCGTGACCGGGTGGAGGGGCCGGCCCCGAAGGGGTACGTTCCGCCCGCCCCCCGCCGGTTCCGGGCGCCGGACCCGCCCCCCGCGGGCGGGGGCGGCGGGCTCCCCCCCCCGCCGTTCCCCGAGCCCGCGGACTAGCCGCACCCCGACCCGCCTGACCCCGAGGGCCCGTCCGCCGTGAACCCGCTGTCCGACCCGGCCGTTCAGCAGACGCTCACCGGCGTGTTCCGGCTGGCGGTGCCGGAGATCGTCCTGCTCGGGACGGCGTGCCTGGCGTTCCTCGTCGGGCCGTTCGTCCCCGGGCGGCGGCTCTGGTTCGGGGCGGCGCTCGCCGCGGTGGCCGGGGCGATGGCCGCGGCCGTGCTGGACACGCCCCCGCCGCCCGAGCTGCCCGCCGCCGCCTCGCTCCTGGCCGACCCGGCCGCCGGGTTCGTCCGCTGGCTGGCCCTGGCGTCGGCCGCCGTCTTCCTCCTGGTGACGTGGCCCGAGGTCGGGCGGGGCTTCGCCGCCGAGTATTACGGGTGCCTGCTCGTGGCCGTCGCCGGGGTGTCGCTGACCGGCCGGGCGAACGACCTCGTCACCCTGTTCCTGGCCCTCGAACTGCTGTCGATCCCCACCTACGTGCTGCTCTACCTGCCGGCCCAGGCCCGGCCGAACCAGGAGGCGGCGGCCAAGTACTTCCTGCTCAGCGTCCTGTCCTCGGCCCTGCTTCTGTTCGGGTTCAGCTACCTGTACGGGCTGACCGGGACGACGAACCTCACGGCGATCGTCGACACCCTGACGAAGGCGAACGCCCAGTCGCCCTCCCCGCTGGCCCTGCTGGCGGCGGTGCTGGTGGTGGCGGCGCTCGGGTTCCGGGTGACGGCCGTGCCGTTCCACTTCTACGCCCCGGACGTGTACGAGGGCGCCCCGGCCGGGGTCGCCGCCCAACTCGCCTTCCTGCCGAAGGTGGCCGGGTTCGTGGCCCTCGCCCGGGTGCTCGGGCTCCTGGTCGCCGACCCCCGCCACCAGCCGTTCCCGGCCGACACCCAACTGCCGCTGTTGCTCTGGGTGCTGGCCGTCCTGACCATGTCGGTCGGTAACGTCATGGCCCTGTTGCAGGACAACTTCCGCCGGCTGATGGCCTACTCCAGCGTGGCCCACGGCGGCTACCTCCTGATCGGGCTCGTCGTCGCCGGGTCGCTGCCGGACGCCCGCGGGCCGGTGGAGGTCGGCGGGATGGACGCCGTCCTGGTCTACCTGGCGGCCTACGGGGCGATGACCGTCGGGGCGTTCGCCGTCGTCCTCTACCTGGGCACCCCGGACCGGCCGGTCGAGGGGGTGGACGACCTCGCCGGCCTCGGCGAGTCCTACCCGGTCACGGCCGGGTGCCTGGCCGTCTTCCTGTTCAGCCTCATCGGGCTGCCGCTGACGGCCGGGTTCGCCGGCAAGTTGCTCCTGTTCGTCGGGGCGTTCGAGGCCCCGGCCGACACCCCGTCCATGACCCACCTGTACCGGACGCTGGCCGTCATCGCGGCCGTCAACTCGGCCGTCGGGGCCTACTACTACCTGCGGGTGGTCGGGGTGATGTACCTGCGGTCGCCGGTCCGCCCGCCGGCCGATTCCGGGGCCCTGCCGACCAAGCTCGCGGTCCTGGCCCTGGCCGCCGCCACCGTCGTGTTCGGCGTCTACCCGGACCCGCTGGTGCGGGCGGCCCGGCAGGCGGCTCCGGTGCCCGCCGCGACCCAACCCGCGGTCAACTAAGCCGTTGCACGGATGTGTCCGGGCGGGAGTGACACCCCCTCCCCCCTTTCATTTTTGCACGCCGGGCTCGGCTCGCCCGAACCGCTTGCCCGGCCGGCCGTTCGAGATGATCGGCGGCGGTCACAGGCACGGCCATCCCGCCACGCTCGATCCGGTTTTCGGACGCATGCCGTTGCTCGCACACGGCTTCCGCCTCCACCCGACCGATCCCGTATACCACCACGGTCCCCGCCACCCCGCCGCAGCCGGTCGCGGGGTCTAACTATACATATTAACACAATTCGCTCGACGGATCGAGGTCGGTTGTGTCTCATCCGAGAAGGTCGAAGGCCCGGGCTGCCGGGCGGAACCTCATCCCATGCCCCCGTCACCAGAACCCCCTCGGCAGGTCCTCGCCCGGTACGGGGCGGCCGTCGCCGGCGTCCGGTGGGTGCCGCTCGGGTCGGCCGGCGGGCTGAGCGGGGCCCTCCTGTGGCGGGGCGACGCCGGCGGCCGACCCGCCCTCGCCCTCAAGGGGTGGCCCCCGGACATCACCGCCGCCCGCCTCGCCGAGGTCCACGCCCTCCTGCGGCGGGCCGGCCGGCTGCCGTTCGTCCCGGCCGTCGTCCCGGCGGCCGACGGGGCTACCGCGGTCGAGTCGTCCGGTCGGGTCTGGGACCTGTGCCGGTGGATGCCCGGGGCCGCCGACTTCCACGCCGACCCGACCCCCGGCCGGCTGGCCAACGCCGCCGCCGCCCTCACCGCCGTCCACCGCGAGCTGGCCCCGGCCGCCCCCCGGGCC
>JAIEQO010001010.1 GCA_019747655.1 Gemmataceae bacterium
CGCGCGGGACCGGGTCCGAACCCTGCTCGACCGCCAGTCGCGGAAACGGACGCTCTCAACCGGATCGTGAATCAGGACAGGTTGAGCGGGCCGTCGCCGCAGTAGTCCGCGTTGCCGAACGACTTAACGCGGTGGCCGAAGGCGTGGGCGAAGGTCATGAGGAGCCGGTTGTGCGGCACCTTCGGGTACTGCAACGACCGGCCGGTCTGGAAGTCGAGCCCGCCGCCGACCAGGACGAACGGGATGTTGTCGAGGGTGTGCGAGTTTCCTTGGCCGAGTTCGTTGGTCCAGACAATGACGGTGTTGTCGAGCAGGCTCCCCGGGCCGCCCGGCTCGGGCGTCTCGGCCAGCCGCCTGGCCAGGTAGGCGAGTTGCTCGCAGAACCAGGTGTCGATCTTGGTGAGCTGCTCCTGGGCCTTGGCGTTCGAGTCGGGGGAGTGCGAGATCTCGTGGTGCCCCTCGGTGATCCCGAGCCACCGCATCCGGGCCATCCCGACCGAGTTGGTGTACTGGAGGGTGGCTACCCGGGCGAAATCGGCCGCGAAGCTGTTGACCAGAAGGTCGGCCTGCATCCGGCTCAGCGTCGGGATGTTGTCGTTCTCCTCCTTCACCCCGGGGTCGAGCTTCGGGACGGGGTGGCCGGCGGCGGCCTGTTGGTCCTTCAGCTCCTTCTCCATCTCCCGGACGAAGGTGGCGTGCTCGTCCAGGAGCTTGCGGTCGGCCGTGCTGACGGCCCCGCCGACGGCCTTCAGGTCGTCCTTGACGCCGTCGAGGACGCTGGCGAGCAGCTCCTGGTCCTTGGCCCGGCCGTACAGCTTGCGGAAGACCTGGTACGGGTCGTCGACCGGGGTGAGCGGCTTGTTCGGCCCGGCGTAGCTCATCCGGGTCCAGGTGTCGGCCCGGTCCGGGACCATGACACCCAGTTCGAGCGAGCCGAACCGGGTGCGGGTGGCCGAGTCCTTCTGGAGGTGGTTCTTGATCTCCTGGTCGACCGAGATGCCGGTGGACCACCCGGCCGGGGTGTCGGACCCGCCCTGGATGTTGCCGGGGAACAGCTCGATGCCGGTGAGCAGGCAGCCGATGCCCCGCATGTGGCCGTCGCCGTCGCCCCGAATCTTGTCGCAGACGCCCTTCAGCACGAGGGTCTGCTTCTTGAACGGCTCCAGCGGCTTGAGGATGTCCTTGAAGGCGAAGTCGGCCCCCTCGGCGTCCGGCCAGAACGCCTTCGGGACGATCCCGTTCGGGCTGAACATGACCACCAGCCGCTGCTTCCGCCGGGCCTGGTTGGCGAACCCGAGGCTGGGCAGGTTGCCGACGAAGGGCAGGGCGGCGGCCCCGAGCCCGAGGTCGCGGACGAACTCGCGGCGGGTGCGGAACCGGCTCACGTGAAGTCTCCCGTGGTCAGTAAAACCGAGCCGCACGATCAAAACCGATCAAATCATGATTCGGTCTTCATCTGCGGTGATCGTGCGGCTGTCCGTCGGCTGCGAGTGCCCCGGTCGTGGCGACGGCGGCGAGCAGGGTGCGGATGTTATACCGGTTGGTGGCGAACGTCTTGCCCAATTCGTCGAGGGTGTCCGGGCCGTAAGCCCGGGCCGGCTGCTTGACGAAGTGGTGGAACGCCTGGGCGACGAACGCGGCGTGGGCCTCGGGGCTGTCGGCCAGGAACCGGGCCAGGTCGGCCGCCCCGGCGAAGGTCACGTCCCGGCCGTCCCGGGCGTGGTACCCGCCGGAGGCGTCGACCGGCTTGCCCCGCTCCTCCTCCCGGACCCGGCCGATCGCGTCGAACCGCTCCAGGGTGAAGCCGAGCGGGTTAACGATGCCGTGGCAGGCGACACACGCCTGCGGGCTGGTCTGGAGGGCCACCCGCTCGCGGGTTGAGAGTTTCGGGTGCAACTCCGGGGCGAGCGGGGTGAACGCCTCGGCCGGCGGGCGGAGGTTGATGCCGAGCAGCCCGCGGGCGACGAACACCCCGCGGTGGATCGGCGAGCTTTCGGCCGTGTACGCGAACGCCGCCAGGATGTACGGGTGGGTCAGCACCCCGGCCCGCTTGCCGGGGTCGAGCTTCACCGGGGTGAACGGGGCGTCGGCCGGGAGGTCGGCCCCGTACAGCTTGGCGAGCCGGCCGGTCAGCGGGTACTCGTCGCTCAGGAGGAGCCGGCGGAAGTCGGCGTCGTCGGACCAGGCGATGTCGTCCACGAATCGTTCGAGCGAGCCCCGCAGGTCGGCCACGGCCGCGTCGTCGAACCCGGGGAACCGGCCCTTGTCCTTGACCAACTCGGGCGGCTGGGCGACCTTCAACCAGGTGAACAGGAACTCCCGGACCTTGGCCTTGGCCCGCGGGTCGGCCAGAAGCCGCCGGGCCTGGGCTTCGACCTGCTCGCGGGTGGCCAGTTTACCGTCGGCCGCGGCCGTCAACAGCTCGTCGTCCGGTGGGGCGTCCCACAAGGCGAACGCCAGCCGGCCGGCGACGGCGAACTGGTCCGGCACCCCGCCGACCTCGCGGTAGAGGAACCGGGGCGACTTGAGGATCGATAGGACCGCCCGCTTGACGGCCGCGTCCGGGTCGGCGGCGTCGAAGTGCCGGCCGACGTACTGGGTCTCCAGCTCCGGGCTGAGCGGCCGGCGGAAGGCCCGCTCGGCGAACCGCCGGGCGAAGTCCCGCAGCTTCTTCTGCCGCTCGGCGGTCGGGACGGCCGCCTCCTTCTTCCCGTCAAGGTTGATGAACGCCGGGTTGCCGGAGTTTTCGGCCCGTGACTCGTCGGCCGGCTTCACCCCGGCCAGTTGCTCCAGGTGGGAGGCGACGTAGCCCGTCGCCTCCAGGGCGGCGTCGGTGGCGGCCGCGTCCCACTCCTTCGACACGGTCGTCCCCCGCTCCCAGCCGAGGCTCCGGTCGTCCGGCGGGAACGGGGTCGTCGCCACGAACTTCTCGGGGGCCCGGGCCGGCGACAGGTAGCGGTGCGACACCACCTCGACCGCCCGGTGTGGCGGCTTCCAGAGGAGGGCGACCGAGGCCGGCAGGACGGGCCGCTCGCCCTTCTGCTTCCGGCCCTCCCCGAGGCCCTGCTTGGCCTTCGAGAAGTCGAGCCGGACCGGGTACGCCCGGCCGGCCAGGAGGGTCACGGTCCCGCGGAACTCGGTGTCGGTGCCGGACTTCACCCAGGCGTCGATCAGTGGCGTCTTCGGGTCGTTCACCCACAGCCGGGCGGCGTGCTCGGTCCGGACGACGAACTCGTAGGTGCCGGACTCCGGGGGCGTGACCGAGCCCTCCCAGCGGATCGAGAACTGGTGTGGGTCGAACCGGCCCTTCTCCGGCGGCTCCTTGCCGAAGTCGAAACAGACCTCCGGGTCGAGCCGGTCGTACACCTTCTTGTCGCGGCGGTAGTTCTGGGCGTTGTAATACTCGGCCCGCAGGCCGCGGCGGATGTCGGCCCCGGGCTCCGGACGGAACGACCCGACCAGGTCGGCGACGGCGTTGCGGTACTGGGTGACGGTCAGCCGGGACAGCTCGACCCGGGCCGGCCTGATCCGGGCCTGGGCGGTCGGCGAGTAGAAGGCCCCGTGGACGTACTCGGCCACCCGGGCGGACTCGACCGCGTCCAGCTTGTCCGGGTCGTCTTCCGGCATGGTCTCGTCGACCAGCTTGCCGAGCTGGGCGATCGACCGGTCCCCGACCAGCGGCCGGGGGGCCTTCTTCGTCCCCTCCCCGGTCGGGCCGTGGCAGCGGACACAGTGCTGGCGGTAGAGCTGTTCGCCGTTCGGGTCGGCGGCGGGGGCGGCCCCGGCGAGGGCCAGGAGGGCGGCGAAGGGTAGCACGAACCGGCGGCTGGCGGTGAGTCGCACGATCGGTCCCGGGTGTTCGACGGACGCGGAACCGGGCCGGGGGCACGACCCGAAAGGTAGGCACTACTAGTTTCGACCGCCGGGGGGTCGGAGTCAAGCTCCGAAACCTCTCGGCACGCCGTCTGCTCAGATGATAGTCGTCGGGCAACCGATTCCGTTCGCCAACCACAAACCGGGATTCCACCGATGACGGCTGAGATGCAGGCCACAGGGGCCGGGGTAACGTCGTCGATCTACGACGGCATGACCCAGGCGATGAAGGAGGACCGGCACCCGGCCGGGACGTACATCGAGGACGTAGTCGAGGAGGCGTCGGAGGACTCGTTCCCGGCCAGCGACCCGCCGGCCTGGACAATGCGGAACGAGACGCGGGTGTGTTGTTAGCGGCCCGGCTTGTTTACCCTATCTGCTGCCGCCGGCCGGTCGGGTCTGCCACTTCGCGGCGTCCGTCTCCGGCGGCTTCACCCCGCCGAAGTCCGGGTAGTTCGGCATCTTCCGGAACGGCAGCGGCCCGACCCGCCCGCCGGTCACGGTCGTCGGCGCGGTGTCCTTGCAGTACCCGGCCGTCCGCAGGACGAACGACCGCTCCCACCCGGCCGGCAGTGGCGGCAGTTTGGCCGCGTCGAACCGGACGGTGATCTCGTCGCCCGGGCCGCACAGGACGAACCGGTCGTCGGTCGCGGTTAGTAATTCCGTTACGTCGCCCAGCCGGGTGAACGACCCCCTCCACTTGGTTACGGCCACCGACTCTGTCTGGCCGTCGTCGTAGGCCACCGGCGTCCCTTCCGGCGGCCGGACCTCCTTCATGAACCCGCGGTGGGCGAGCGAGGCCCCCACGACGGGTAGCGGGGTGACGGTCCGCCCTGTGCCGGCCGGCTCGGCCTGGGCCAGCCAGACCTGATCCCAGAACACCTGCATGTTGGTGCGGATGCGGAGGGTACACGGCCCCGGCTTGAGCGTCGGCAACGCCCGGGTCATGACCCGCGGCAGCCCGGCCGGGAAGCCGAGGTCGCAGACCGGCTCCCACGTCCTACCGTCGGCGGCCAACCGCTCGACGACCGGCCCGTTCAAGGGGACCCCGGCCCGGGTGGCGGCGTACATCGACTCCGGGTACGGGTACTCGGTCCAGCCGGCCAGAACCAAGTGCCAGCCGTCGCCGCCGAGACCGGGCACGTCACCGAATTCCAGGGTGACGGCGTGGTCCTCGGCGTACCCGAGCCAGGCCCGGCGGGCGAACCCGCCCACGGCCCGGTTGTCCCGGCTGCGGACACGCTCGGTCACGTCCCGGCCGCGGTGGTCGGTGGCCTTCGCCGGCAGGTGACGGGTCTTGAAGGCGAGCAGCTCCTGGGTCGGCGGCGGGTCGGTGAAGACGAACCGCTCGTCCGGGTAGACGGCGGTGCCGGCCGGGTGGTCGACCACGTCGAGCCGGAGGTGGTCGAGGTAGAGCAACTCGTCCATCGGCTCGGCGATCTTCAGGAGGTACTGGCCGTCCTTCGGACGGAGCTGGCCGGCCTCAATCTTCACCGACTCCTCCGGCCGGGCCGGGCGGACCGACCCGTCCGGGCCGCACTCCCCGAGGGCGCCGACGCCGAGGAAGTCGGTCACGAACACGAACTTCTCTCCGTCCCAAGTAAGCAGCACCGGGCACGAGGTTTTCTTGCGGTTGTCCTCGACCAGCTTGTAGAAGCTGCCGGCCGGGATGCCGACCTCAGCTTGGGTTACCAAGTCCGGCCACTTCACCAGGAGGGCGTCGGCCGTCCGGTGCTTGCCAAGGCCGAGGGTGAGCGGGAGGAGCGACTGCCCGAGCCCGGCCGAAACGGTCGTCCGCTCGGCGGCCGTCCAGTGGGTGCCGGTCTGGGCCACCACCCAGGTGCCGACCCCGTCGCCGTTGGTCCGCATGTCCGGGCCCTTGCTCCGGCGGCCGGTGGGATCGACCAGCAGGGCCGCGTGGCCGTTCCCGGCGTTCCGGCGGAGGGGCAGCCCGGCGTCGGTCCAGGCGATCAGGTCGGGCAGGCCGTCGCCGTCGAGGTCGGCCACCGACACCGCGACCGCGGGCGGGACCTCGCCGAACGGCAGGGGGGCGTCGGCGAGCTTGCTGTCGCCCTGGTTGTGGAGCAGGGCCGGCTTGCCGTCGGCGGTCAGCCCGACCACGTCCGGCCAGCCGTCCAGGTCGAGGTCGGCGGCGACCGCCTGCCGCAGCGGCGGGCCGTTCGTGGCCCCGGGTGGGAAGTCCCGCTCGCCCTTGGCGACGAGGAAGGCGGAGGGCTGACCGGCCCGGGCCAGGAACAGGTCCGAACGGTCGGCGTGGGAGGCGGCGAACACGAGCCCGCCAGTCCACTTCGACGCAAGCGGCTTCGCCCAAGCCGGGTCGGCCCGGCGGAACCGGCCGAGCCGGTCGTTCAGGAGTAGCCGCGGCTCGGCGCCGTCCGGGAGGGCGAGGATGTCCAGGTCCCGGTCGCCGTCGAGGTCGCCGAGGACGAGGGAGACGAAATTGCCAGCCCCGGCTGCGTCGCCGACTGCCTTCGCCAGCCCGTCCCCCCGGCGGAACGCCGTGTTCAGCGGTGGCATCAAGTCTTTTTCACGCCCGGGCGGGGCCTCGCCGGCGTTCTCGAACAGGTCGATCCCGCCGCCGGCGGCCGGTTCGTTGAACTCGTTCGCCCCGGCCGGGGTGTCGGCGTACCGGCACAGGATCAGGTCGAGGTCCATGTCCGGGTCGAGGTCGGCCCAGGCGCAGCCGAGGTACACCCCGGTCAGCTTGTCCAGCCCGACGGCCGCCGACACGTCGGCGAAGGTGCCGTCGCCCTTATTGCGGAAGAGGTGCTGCTCGCCGGCGCCGGTGATGATCAGGTCCGGTTGGCCGTCGTTGTCGTAGTCCCCGGCGGCCGCCCCGAGGCTCGGCCGGGAGGTCGCCAGCCCGGCCGCGGCGGTCACGTCGGTGAAGACGTTGCCGCCGTCGTTCCGCAGGAGCAGGTCGCGGACCTTGCCGTCCTGGACGACGGCCGACAGGAGCAGCACGTCCGGCCGGCCGTCGCGGTTGTAGTCGAACAGCACCACGGTCCCGCCGAACCGCTCGCGCGCGGCCTTGCGGAGCGGGTCGAGGTCGGCGGCGGTCGCCCACCGGGCCCCGGCGGCGAGCGCCACCTTCAGGTCGGCCGGGGCGAACACCGGCAGCGGCCCGACCGGCTGGGGCTTGGCGTTCGGATAACGGCCGATCACCGTACCGTACTTGCCCAAGGTGCTGTACTCGATCTTGGCCTCGTCGTAGTTGTCGGCCCGCTCGAACCGCTGGTGGTCGGCGAGGAGTTCGTCCTTCCGCCGGTCACCGTCCTCGCTGGGCGGCTGAGTCTGGGCGAGTTTGTACCGGGCTTCGTTCAGGTACGGGTTCAGTGTCAACGCCTTCTGGTAACACGCCCCGGCCGCCGGCGAGGCGAGGCCGTCCGGATGGCAGGTTCCGAGTCGTAGCCAGGTGTACGCATCGTCCGGGTCGAGGGCGTTGACCTTCTTGTAATGGCCGTAGGCGTCGGGCAGGTCGCCGGCGTGCTGGGAGATGATCCCCATGCAGTAGTGGGCGTGCTTGTTGTCCGGGTCCCGGCGGAGGACTTCGCCGAACACTTTCTGGGCCTGCTTGGCCTCGGTCGACAGGGCGGCGGTGTCCGGGGATTGCTGGTTGAACAGGGCGATTCCGAGGTTCACCCGGGCGGCGATCGAGTCGGGGTCTTTCCGGACGGCCTCCTCGAACTCCTTGACCGCGTCGGCGAACTCGAACTTCTCCATCAGCCCGACGCCCCGGGTGGTGGCGGCCATCGCCGCGTCCGGGTCGGGGCGGGTGCGGAAGTAGAGGAAGTACGCCGCCACCCCGGCGGCCGCGGCCAGCACCGCGGCCACCAAGCCGACAGCGCGAGCCCGGCCGCGGCGGGCCGGGGTCGGGGCGGGGGGTGGCGTGGACATGGGTGCGGTCCGGATGATGGAGATGGATGAACGTAGCTATGCGAACGACCCCTCACCCGCCGTCCTGCGGACGGCTGCCCTCTCCCCCAACGGGGAGAGGGCGGGTGCCGTCGGGGCTTCACGCCCCGCTCGCCGGAGAAGAGGTTACTTCCCTTCGCCCTGGTTCAGGACGTGCAGCTTGTCGACGGCCGGGCTCGTCCACGTCTCCGGCGGCACGTCACCCGGCCAGCGGACCGTCACCGCGTCGACCTTCTCGACCCCGCCCAGCCCGAAGTGCAGGACCAGCTCCGACTGGCTCAGGTAGCCCCGGCCGCCGGCCACCGTCTGGGTGAACGTCTTGTCGCCGGCCTTGACCGTCGCCGTCGCCCCGATCGCGCTGCGGGCCGTCTTCGTGCCGTCGCCCCGGAGGTCGAGCCGGAGGAAGTGGTTCCCCCGCGGGGCGTCGTTCCGCAGCACCCGGGCCGGGCCGCCGTTGGCCACCAGCACCACGTCCAGGTCGCCGTCCCCGTCCAGGTCGGCGAACGCCGAGCCCCGCCCGACCATTGGCTGGAACAGGTCCTTGCCGGCCTTCTCCGGCGTGGCCGGCTCGAAGTAGCACTGGCCGTCGCCGGTGTTCCAGTACAGTTGCGGGGCCTGGGCGTACTGCTGGCTCGCCTGAATCTTGGCGATGTCCGGCTCGATGTGGCCATTAGCGACCAGCAGGTCCGGCCGGCCGTCGTTGTCGTAGTCGAAGAAGAAGGTGCCGAACTTCAGGGCCGACCGGCTCGGCCCGGCCAGCCCGACCGGCAGGGCGGTGTCGGTGAACCGCAGCCGCTGCCGGTCCTTCTCCAGCCAGGTCAAGGGCTCGTTGGCGAAGTTGGCGATCACCGCGGCGCACCGGCCGGGGGCGAACTCGGCCCAGTCTACCCCCATCCCGCCCCGCGGCCGGCCGTTGTCGGCGTAGGCCGCCCCGAGCGGGAAGCCGCTCTCGACCAGCTTCCGCCCGCCCGCCCCGTCCGGCTGGTTGTGGAAGAAGAAGTTGCGGACCGTGTCGTTGGCCACGAACAGGTCCGGCCAGCCGTCGCCGTCCGGGTCGCAGGCGATCACCCCGAGCGACTTGCCGACGTTCCGCACCCGGGCCTTCTCGCCGGTGCCTTCCTTCTCGGTGACCTGCACCCCGGCCTTCGCCGACACGTCCTCGAACCGCTTGCCGTCGACATTTCGGTACAGCGAGCAGAGCGAGCCCTCGAGCTGCTGCGGCTGCTGGTACGTCCGCCCGCCGCCGAGCAGGGTCGAGCTGACCGACAGGTCGATGGCCGGCGACCAGGTGACGTAGTGGCAGACGAACAGGTCCGGCCGGCCGTCCCCGTCGTAGTCCAGGAACGTCGCCGACGACCCGAACGGGATCGGCGGCTTCCACCTCAGGAACTCCTCCCGGCTGATGTCCGGCAGCGACCCCGGGCCGCCGACCCCGGCCGCGTCGGTCACGTCCTCGAACCGCTTGCCGTCCACGTTCCGGAAGAGCCGGTGCTTGCCGATGCAGGAGACGAAGATGTCCGGCCGGCGGTCGTTGTCGATGTCGGCCACCGCCACCCCCATCCCGTACAGGGTGACGGCCAGCCCGGCCGCCTCGGTCACGTCCTCGAACTCCATCCCCCCCTTGTTCCGGTAGAGCTTGAGGGTCGGCTTGGCCTCGCCCGGCTTCGGCTGGTGGCCCGGCCAGGGTGACCCGTTGATGAACAGGAGGTCCGGCTTGCCGTCGCCGTCGTAGTCGAGGACCGCCACCCCCCCGCCCATCGTCTCGGGCAGCAGCTTCTGCCCGGCCGCCCCGGTGGTATGGACGAAGTTCACCCCGGACGGGCCGGTCACGTCGGTGAACCGGACCTCCGGCACCGGCCGCTTCTCCCGGACGGCCGCCTGGCCGCCCTGGATGTTCGTGGTCTGCTCGGGCTCCCGGTTGAGGTAGCGGTAGGCGTAGTAACCGCCGACCGCGACCCCGGCGAGGACGAGTACAACCGCCGGGCCGATCAGCAGGGAGCGGGCCGGCTGCTGATCCTCGGCTGAGCCATCGGGTTCGGTGAGGCCGTTCGCCTCCGGGTCGATCGCCGGCGGGGGAACTTCGGGGCTACCCCTCCCCCCCCCGGTGTAGTTGTCGTGCGGGATATTCGCCATAAGTCACGACTCGTGTTCGGGTTGCTCGGGAAGGGGTCGGCGGCCACCCGGTCACGGTCGGCCGTAAAGAAAGTTCCCAACCCCTTTGAAAATCTTTACTTGTGGTATGAGCCGTCCGTTGCCGTATGCGGCAACGGACGACCGCCCCCTTCACCCGCCCAGTCGATCCACTACCGGACGTATACTAATAAAATGTACACTATTCCCGTCCGAAGTCAACCGAGTACGGGAAAAATGTCCACCACGCTTAACCGCTCACCGGGTCGGCGGTAACTCCCCCGTTATCAGGATCGCGTCCCGGTGGGCCGAAGCCGTCGGGTAAACGACCCGGGCGCGGGCGGCGTAGTTGGCCGGCGGGTTCTTCTCCCGGTAGATCGTCGTCGCCCGGGCCATCGCGATCTCGTCCGGCTTGTAGATGGCGTGCGACTCGCGGTGCAGCACCGCCAGGGCCGCGGCCAGGGCCTCCCGGACGGACGGATCGGTCGCCGCGTGGTACGCCGGGCGGAGCTTGTCGAGCGACTCCTTGATCGCCCCGAGCTTGCGGGCCGATACCCCCGGCACCCCGGCCACGATGTCGGCACAGGCCGCCAGCCGGCGGTCGAGCGGGGCGTTCGCGTCCGCCGCGACGGCGGCCCGGTCGGTGACATCCTCGGCCCCGAGCTTGACTGGCGGCGCCTCGGTCGGCCGGCCGCCGGCCAGTTCGGCGTAGGCCCGCATCAGGAGGTCGTGGGCCTCCACGTCCTCGGCCTCCAGGGCCAGCACTTTCTCTGCGGCCTTCACGGCCCGCAGGAGGTAGTCCCGGTAGCCGTCCGAGCCCGGCGGCTCGTAGGCCCGCCGCTTGTGCAGGAGGTTCGCCAGGGCGTTCCAGACGACGTAGTCCTTGCTGAAGTCGAACCCCCGGTCCCGCGGCTGGGCGGCCGGGTCCAGGAGCCGCTCCAGGTCGGCGATGACCGCGTCGACGTGCTCCCGCCGGCTGGCCGTCAGGCTGTTCACCTGGGCGGTGAACCAGGCCCGACTCCAGGCCGGGGCGGGCGGCTCGGTCTTGCCGGCCTTGTCGAGTTCGACCGCCGCCTCGTCCAGCCGCCCCTCTTCCAGGTAGACCCGGGCGAGGTTCAGGTGGGCGTGGCCGGCGGCGTCCTTCGCGTCGAGGGTCAGGAGCTTGCGGAACGCCTCCTCGGCCTGCCGGAAGTTCCCCCGCTTGCCGGTCCCGCCTTCGAGGAAGTTGGCGATGCCGTAGTCGTTCCACCGCTGCCAGCCGGGCTTGACCGGGGAAACCTGGTCGGCCACCTTCGGGGCCACCCCCGCCACCGGCAGCATGACCGTGTCCTCGCACAGGTCCACGACCGGCAGCTTGGGCGGCTCCCGCCCCTCGTGGACCAGCTTCATGTACTCGTGGTCGAACTTCCGGTAGCGGACCCGGGCCGCCAGCTCGACCGGGCCGGCGGCGTCGGCCGGCACGTCCACCCGGTAGTGGGCGACGGCCGCCGCCCCGGGGCCGATCTGCTTGTCGTAGAGCGGGGTGAAGATGTCCTGGGGGTTGCGGCGGTTGATCCGGTTGCCGTGCCGGTCGAGCATGTGGACGTTGATGAAGTGGGCCCAGCGGTCCACCTCGCCGGTGTCGTCCGGGCCGGCCATGCCGCCGTTGCGGGCGACCTCCTTGCCGTTCATCCGGGCGGCGAAGTCGATCCAGATTTCGTTGCTGTCGACCGTCCCCTGGGAGAGCGGGTGGCCGAGGCCGAGGGTGCGGACGACCACCTCGACGACGTAGGACTTGCCCGGCTCCAGCACCGGCAACTGCGGCCGCAGGGGTTGGACCGGGGTGTTCAGGTCGCCGGCCTTTACGCCGAACAGGTCGATGCGGACCTTCTTGTCCGACCCGTCCGGGGCCGACCCCCGGAGGTAGTTGGCGTGCAGGTCGATGGTCTCTTGGAAGCCGTCGGCGTACTGCGCGTACCGCGGTTCCCGCTTGAGCAACTCGAACAGGCCGGTGTTGGCCGCCGGGAAGCGGTGGTTGTGCCCCTTGCGGACGCCGGACCCGTCGAAGTCGCGGGACCCGAAGTCGTTACTCGCCTTCAGCGGCATGTGGCACTCGGCGCAGTTCTGCTTCGCGGTCGGCGGGTAGTAGAAGCTGCGGGTGCCGTGGCCGGAGACGCCGCTAAGGAGGTACGTGTCGTAGTGGTTCTGGCCGCGGAGGAACGGCTTGTAGTGGTTCAGCTCCTCGGGCAGCGAGACCTTGTGGCAGGCGGCGCAGAACTCGGCCGTCTTGTGGAACGGCTTGAGGAAGGTCTGCTTGTGGAAGTCCGGCTTGGCCTTGACGAGCTGGTTGTTGACCCACTGGAGGGCCCGGTTCTCGCTCCTGGCGAACGGGTAGTGCGAGGGCGACCCGATGGTGTACCCGCCGTTGCCGACGGTCCCGTGCAGGGCGGTGACGGCGTGGCAGACGGTGCAGGTCAGCCCGGCGTGGGCGGTCGGGTGGTTGACGATGTCGTAGTCCGGGTCGTCGAACTGGCCGCTGACGAACGGCACCACGTCGTGGCAGCCGGCGCACCAGCGGGACGCCTTCACGTTCCCGTCCCGCTCCAGGGCCACTTTCCGCGTCTCCTTGACGCTGAACAGGTAGGCTGGGTTGTTGAACGAGCTGAACTTGTGGGCCGAGTGGAAGTGGTCGTGGGCCACGTCCGGGTGGCACTTCGCGCAGTAGGCGTCCATCAACAGGGTGTCGGCGTCGATGAACTTGCCGTCGGCCGTCCGGGTGGCGGCCGGCTCGAAGTACTGGACGCCCTCCTTCGGCCCCTCCCGGAACCACTGCTGCGGGTCCTGGGCGTGCATCACCACCATCGCGGCGGTGAAGGCGACGACCCCGAACCCCCACACCTTTGCCAGCCGCCACTGGATCGGCGGGCCGGCCCGGCGGTGCTGGACGTACAGCCAGACGGCCGCCACCGGGACGACGATGTGGAGCCAGTAGACGACCGACCGGGAGATGGTCCCGGTGGGCACCTGGGGGAGGCCTTCGAGCTGGATGAGGGCGAAGCCGGACAGGCACACGACGAGGCCGGCGAGGAAGAGCATGATGCCGAGGCGGACGGCGACGCGGTTCGGCCGGCGGCGGGCGGTGGCCCAGTGGTACAGCCCGAACGCCAGGTACGGCAGGGTGCCGACGACCCCGACGGCGATGTGGGCCAGGAACACCCACAGGCTGAACGGGGTGGTGTAGCTCTGGGGCGATCGGGCCCAGTTCAGGGCGGTGACGGCGGCCAGGTAGACGCCGGTGGCCCCGAGGACGGCGAAGAGCCCGAACACGGCGAGCAGCAGGACCCGCAGCCGCGGTCCGATGGCCGGGACGTAGGGGGCGGCCTTCTTGGCCGCCCGGCGGACGACCGGGGCCGGCGCCGGCGAGGCGGGGGTGGTATCCATGCGGGCGGACCCGTGGGGAGGCGGCGGGGGCCGGGGCCGGGCCGACGGCCCCGGGGCGCGGACGGTCGGGCGCGTACCCCGAACGGGGCGGCCCCAGCCGGGACGGGTCAGCCGATTCTCGGCGGGTGGAAGACAGGCCGGCGGAGGGGATCGGGCGGGCTGGCGTCGTCGGCGACCGCGGCCCACGACGCCGGAGCGGTCCGTGCCGTCACCCGGCCGGTCGGCAGGGCCAGTTGGTCCGGGTCGGCCGTGTGGGTGACGGGGGCGGAGGGTGACGGCGCCTCGGTGGGGCGACCGGAACAACCGGGGCCGTGGCACGGGGGCTGCGGCACGGGACTGGCCGGGGTGTGGTCGGTGCCGGGGGCGGTTTCGGCGAGGACGACGTAGTCGCCGCACCCGGCGGCGGCCCGGTCCGGCGACGCGAGCAGCCCGGCGGCGGCCAGCACGGCGGCCGCGACGAGGCGGGTCGGTACGGCCGGGGGGAGGCACATGGTCGGGGGTCGTCCGGGAGTATCCGTAACACTAGCCGGGTCCGACGGGGCCGTCAAGAAACGGTACGCCGGGGGCGGGGCGGGGGTTTGGTGCCGAAGGCGGATTCCCGAAAGTGCCACCGAGCGGCGGGTGTCACATCCTGTCGGTAGCGGATTGGCCCCTCCCCGCTAACCGGGGCACGGTCCGTGGGGCGCGGCCGTCCCGACCGCTTATCGCCCGGCAGAGGAGCGGCCGGGACGGCCGCGCTCCGCGGACAACGACCCGGTTGGCGGTCCGGCTATGCCGGCCCGGGGGTGACACCCGGCCGTCGCCGCCCGGGGGTGGGCGGTTGAACGCCCGCCCCGACCCGAGTAGAATCGCCGGATCGGGAAGGCAGACTCTCCCTCCCATTGACGTCACGGCCGCCCGTCGCCCTCCCCGCCGGGGCCGGCCGACGGGCCGCGAGGACTCACCGTGCAGTTGACCGTCTCCGCCCGCCACGGCCACCTCGACGACGAAACCCAGGCGCTGCTGAAGGAGCGGGCCGAAGCCCTGGTCCGGTACTTCGACCGGCTGACGGCGATCGTGGTGACGGCCGACCTGCACCGGGACCGGGCGGACGGGGTGCGGGTCGAAATCCTGGCCCACGCCGAGCACAAGCACGAGTTCGTGGCGGCCGAGCAGGCGGCCGACGTGGCCGCCGCGTTCAGCCTGGCCGCGGACAAGATCAAGCAGCAGATCAAGCACCACAAGGAGAAGCTCCAGGACCACCGCCGGGACCCGTCCCACAACGGGGCCGGCGGGCTCTGAGCCCGCGCCCGCCGTCCGCCCGCGACCAGGAGCCCCCGGGCATGCGCCTGACCACCTTCCTCGTCAAAGACGCGATCCTCCCCGGCCTGGCCACCGCCCCGGACGCCGGCGGGCGGGACCCCGCCGCCGCCGGCGGGGTGAAGGAGCGGGTGATCCGCGAGCTGGTCGGCGGGCTGCACACCGCCGGGCACTTCGCCGGGGCCGACCTGGAGGACATCACCAAGGCCGTCCTCCGCCGGGAGCAGCTCGGGACGACCGGGATCGGGCGGGGGATCGCCATCCCGCACTCCCGGCACGCGTCGGTCGGCGGGCTGGTCGGGAACCTCGGGCTGTCGGCCCCCGGGCTGCCGTTCGACTCGCTCGACGGGGAGCCGGTCGGGGTGTTCGTGCTGTTGGTGTCGCCGCAGGACCAGCCGGGGCTGCACCTGCGGGCCCTGGAGGCGGTCGTCCGGACGATGCGGAACGACGAGTTCGTGGCCCAGCTCCGGGCCTGCACCACCCGGGACGAGGTGTGGCGGCTGCTGGAGAACGCCCCGGGGTGGTAAGGGGGAAAGGAAAAAGGGAGAAGGAACAACAAGCAGGGGAGGGGAGGGGAGGGCGGGCGGGGGAAGCGGGAGCGGCGGTCGGGTTGGTCCTTCTTCCTTCTTCCTCCTTCACTCTCCCGCCGGCGGGGGCACCATGACCCAGGCGGGCGGCGGGAACGGCGGGCCGAACGGCCCCCCCCCGGGGGGCGGCGGGGCCGTCCGCCGGGCCGTCCGGATCACCAACCCGTACGGCCTGCACCACCGGGTGGCCGACCGGTTCGCCCGGACGGCCAAGGGGTACGCCGGGGCCGCGGTGGCGGTGTTCAACGGCGACCAGCGGGCCGACGGGAAGAGCCTGTGGGACCTGCTCGGGCTGGTGGCGCTGCCCGGGGCCGAGGTGGTGCTGGAGGTGAGCGGGGCGGACGCCCCGGCCGCCGCCGACGCCCTGGCCGCCATCCTCGCCGCCCCCGGCGGGGAGGATTACACGATTTAGGCCGGTGATCAGTCTGCAGTGAACAGTGATCAGACGGACCAGCAGGGGGTTTGCCCGCCGACCCCCGAGCGAGCTGCCGGCTGCCAACTGGTAACTGATTACTGCTCACTGATTACTGCGTACTGACTCCCTGGCGACATGGAAAAGCGGCGCGGCATCCCGGTCTCGCCCGGCGTGGCCATCGGCCCGGCCCTGGTGCTGGACACCGAGGGGGTCCGCATCCCCCACCAGACCGTCCCGCCGGACCGGGTGGAGGGCGAGGTCGGGCGGCTGCGGGTGGCCCTGGACGAGGCCGCGGCGGCCGCCCGGGCCAGCCGCCAGAACCTGTCGACCCGGCTGGGGGCGGCGTTCGGGAACATCTTCGGGGCCCAGGAGTCGCTGTTCGAGGACCCGGCGTTCCGGGCCAAGATCGAGGAGCAGCTGCGGGCCAACAGCTTCTCGGCCGAGTACGCCGTCAGCCGGAGCATCCGGGACTTCATCAAGCGGCTGGAGACGACCGCCCAGAAGTTCGGGCCGGACGCGGTGGCCGACGCCCGCCGCCGGGCCGGCGACCTGTACGACGTCGAGCGGCAGGTCCTGTACGCCCTGCTCGGGTACCCGTCCGGGTCGGTGGCCCCGGCCGGCGGGGAGCGGGTGGTGATCCTGGCCAACGACCTGATGCCGTCGGACACGGCCGACTTCTCCCCCCGGACGGTGTGGGCGTTCGCCACCGAGAGCGGCGGGCCGACCAGCCACACCGCCATCCTGGCCAACGCCCTGGAGATCCCGGCCGTCGTCGGGGTCGGGCGGTTCCTGACCGACGTGTCCGGCGGCGACCAGGTGATCGTCGACGGCGACCGGGGGCTGCTGATCCTCGACCCGGACCCGGGCACGGTGGCCGAGTACGAGGAGCGGCGGGTCGCGCTGTTGAACCGGGCCGACCGGTTCCACGCCCTGCGGGACAAGCCGTCGGTCACCCACGACGGGACCCCGATCCGGCTGTTGGGGAACATCGAGCTGGCCCACGAGGCGGCCCACTGCGCCGAGTGGGGGGCCGAGGGGGTCGGGCTGTACCGGAGCGAGTTCCTGTACCTGAACAAGGCGGCCGACCCGACCGAGGAGGAGCACTACGAGGCGTACAAGTCGGTGGTCGAGACCATCGGGCCGGACAAGCCGGTGGTCATCCGCACCCTCGACCTGGGGGCCGACAAGGTGTTCAGCCTGTCGGCCCTCCTGACCACCGAGAAGAACCCGTTCCTCGGGCTGCGGAGCGTCCGGCTGTGCCTGCGGAAGCTCGACCTGTTCCGGACCCAGCTGCGGGCCATCCTCCGGGCGGCCGTCGCCGGCGACGTGCGGGTCATGTTCCCGATGATCTCCACCGTCGACGAGCTGCGGAAGTGTAAGACGCTCCTGAACGAGGTGAAGGACGACCTGGAGGACGCCGGGGTCCCCTACAAGCGGGACGTCCGGGTCGGTACGATGATCGAGGTGCCGTCGGCCGCCCTGATGGCCGACGTGCTGGCCCGGGAGGTGGACTTCTTCTCGGTCGGGACGAACGACCTGGTCCAGTACACCCTGGCGGCCGACCGGAACAACGAGAACGTGGCCGACCTGTACAACCCGGCCGACCCGGCCGTGTTGCGGCTGATCGACGGGGTGGTGAGGGCCGGGCGGGACCGGGGGGTCGAGGTGAACGTGTGCGGGGAGATGAGCGGCGAGCCGCTCTACACCACCCTGCTCGTCGGCCTCGGCCTCCGCCAGCTCAGCGCCACCCCCCGGAAGCTCCCCGAGGTCAAGCGGGTGATCCGCCACCTGACGGTCGAGGAGGCCGAGCGGGTGGCCGCCCAGGTCCGCCGGCTGGACACCGCCCGGCAGGCGACCAACTACCTCCGCGACCACCTGCGGCGCATCCTCCCCGAGGCCGTCGACTAGCCGGCCCGGGCCCCGAATAAGACGGAAGGTAAAAGTAAAAAGGCAAAAGGAAAATAGTCCGACTCGATCCTGTTTCCCTTTTTCCTTCTTCCTTGTACCTTCCGGTCTTCCCACGGAAGACCGGCCCGATGACCGGCGACAAAATCCGCCTCCGCTTCGCCAAGACCGGCACCCTCCGGCTGCTGAGCCACCACGACCTCATGCGCACCGTGGAGCGGATGCTCCGGCGGGCCGGGCTGCCGTTCAAGTCGACCGCCGGGTTCAACCCCGGCCCCCGCCTCGTGTTCGCCCTGTCGCTACCGCTCGGGGCCGACGGCCTGGACGAGGTCGTCGAGCTGGAGCTGACCCGCCCGATGGAGGCCGCCGACGTGCTGGCCGGGCTGAACGCCCAGGCCCCGGCCGGTCTCGCCTTCACCCGGGTGGCGGTCGTGCCGATGAAGGCCACCGCCGTCCCCCGCCGGGTCGAGTACCGCCTCACCGTCCCGGACGATCGCATCCCCGCGCTGGCCGACCGGGCGGCCGGGCTGATGACTGCGGACAAGGTGTGGGTCGAGCGGACTCGCCCCACCCCGAAGCGGCTGAACATCCGGCCGTACCTGCGGGCGCTTTGGGTCGAAGACCCGACCCCACCCCCTAGCCCCCTCCCCCGCCGGGGGAGGGGGGACCAGACAACGGTTTCACACACCGCCACCGACCCCGACAGCGGAGTCGACGCATCGGCTTTGTTCCCCCTCCCCCCGCGGGGGAGGGGGCTAGGGGGTGGGGTCTTTTCGGAACTCACCCTCGACCTCTGGGTCACGCAAACCGGCACCGCCCGGGCCGACGAGCTGCTCCGCCTGCTCGGGGCCGACGACCTCCTCGACGCCGGGGCGGTGCTCGCAAGAACCCGTGTGGAAATCCGGGACGAAGTTCCACCCGACCAGCCCGACGGCCCCCCGGACGGGCCGGCCGACACCCTCCCGCTGGAGCCGGCGGCCGCCGCCGCGGCCGCCGCCCGGGAGACCCTGAACCAACCCGCCGCCGCCGACTGGGGGCTGTCCCCCAGCGGGCCGGTGGTGGAGTAGGAGACACGCCCCCGCGCCGCGGGGGCGTCGCGTTTCGTCACCGCCCTCGGTCCGTCGTCGTCCGCCGGCCGGCCTCACCGGCCCCGTGCCGAACGACCACGGACCAAGGACTAAGGACCGAGGACTATGAAGAAGGAAATGCTGATCAACGTCCTCCAGCCGGAGGAGTGCCGGATCGCCATCGTCGAGGACGGGGTGCTGGAGGAGTTGTACGTCGAGCGGTCCAGCCAGGAGAGCTACGTCGGGAACATCTACAAGGGCCGGATCGTCAACATCGAGCCGAGCATCCAGGCCGCGTTCGTCGACTTCGGGATCGGCCGCAACGGGTTCCTCCACGTGTCCGACGTCGACCCGGCGTACTACAAGCACCTGCTGTCGAAGGAGGTGCTCGCCGAGTACGAGGCCGAGATGGACCGCGAGTA
Source organism: Gemmataceae bacterium (assembly GCA_019747655.1). Lineage (GTDB taxonomy): Bacteria > Planctomycetota > Planctomycetia > Gemmatales > Gemmataceae > Urbifossiella. Next base: position 19,055 of record JAIEQO010001010.1, read on the forward strand.
CGGCGGCGGGGGCGGCGGCGGGGGCGGCGGCGGGGGCGACCGCGGCGGCCGCAGCCGGGACCGC
>JAIEQO010001048.1 GCA_019747655.1 Gemmataceae bacterium
GGGCCTCGGCGTCGTCGGGGGCGTCGGCCAGGACCGACTCGTAGTGGGCGGCGGCCGCCCCCGGGTTCCGCTGCCGGACCAGGACCCGGGCGAAGGCCACCCGGGCGTCCCGGTCGGCCGGGGCGAGGTCGACGGCCCGGGCGTAGAACTCGGCCGCCTGCTCGGCCTGGGCCATCCGCTCGGCCACCCACCCGCCGAACAGCCACCCGCCCGGGGCGTCCGGCTCGACCGCCCGCCACAACTCGCAGGCCTGCCGGGCGTCGGCCCACCGCTCGGCGAGCACGTACCCGCGGGCCAGGGCCTCGAGGACGAGCCCGACATCCGGGTGGCCGGGGCCGACGGCCATCCGGAGGCGAACGTCGGCCTCGCCCAGCACGCCCTGCTGGACGAGCAGGAGGTCCCGCTCCAGCCGGACGGCGCCGGCGTCCCCGCCCCGCCGCTCGAACTCGCCCAGCAGCCGCTTGGCGTCGGCCACCTTCCCGGCCCGGCGGGCGGTGCGGGCGGCCCGGAACCACCCGGCCGGGTCGTCCGGGCGGAGGGCGGTATACCGGTCGAGGTGGGCGGCGGCGGCGGGGAGGTCGCGGCGGGCGAGGGCCCGGTCGGCCGCCGCCCAGGCGGCACGCGCCCGGGACCGGTCCCACCACCAGTAACTCCCGGCGGCCAGACCTACTGCGAGGAGCGCGACGACCAAGCCCCGCCGCCACCGGCGGCGGCGGGCGGGGCTTTTCTGGGGCGGTTCGGCGGTGGAAGCCACGTCAGCGCTTGGGGCCGGTCGTCCTGCCCGTCTTGGGGGGCGGGGGGCCTTCCGGCAGTTCGATGTTGTAGGTCTGCTGCCCGCCCTTGTTGACCGTGAATTTCAGGCCGGAGGTCTCCGGCTTCCCGAACTTCTCGTCGATCGGGACGATCTCGGTCGGAACGTTGGCGGTCATCGGCGGGGGTTCGTTGAGGCCATCGGACATCTGCACCCCTTCCGGAGGCCGGGGCCCTTCGGGCAACTTCGGCCCCTTCCCCTTGCCGGTCATCCGGGCCTTGATGCTCGGGTCCGTCGGCATGGACGGGACCCTCACCGTCACCTGGCAGTCCCCGACCGGGGCGTCCGGCAGCGTGTAGTTGCCGTCCGCGTCGATGCTGGCGGACGCGGTCAGGCCCTCCGGGTTGTGGAACATGACCGACCCGGCGGTCAGGGGCTTCCCCCCCGCTGTTACCTTGCCCTTCACCTCCCCGCGGGCCTTGTAGTCCGTGCCGCAGCCGGCGGAGAATAGGAACGCTGAACAGGACAGCAGCCCGGCGGCGGCGAGCCGGCGGCCCCGGGCGAGCGGAAGAGAGGGCGGCACAGAAGGACTCCGTGGTGGTGTGGGAGTGTGCGGACCGGGCCGCGGGCCCGGTCGGGCCGCGGCCGGTGGGGGAGCCGGCCGGGCCGCGGTGGGAGGCCCGGCCGGTCCTTCGGGGGGTCAGTCCAGGGTCAGCGTCTCGTTACCCTGGGGGGTCAGGGCGGCCGCCCACCCGTAGACGTTGACCGCCGGGTTGATGTTCCGGATGCTGCCGTCCATCATCAGCGCCTGGAGCCCGCCGGAGTGGATCATCTGGGGGAGCCGGTTGTTGCACTGGTTCCGGGTCGGCTGGATCTGGAACTTCGAGTCGACGCCCCGGGCCGACCAGTCGTTGAACATGGCGTGCCAGTCGGGGGTGACGGTCTCGTGGGCCCACAGGTTCCCGGTCGGCCCGCAGTACCCGTACGTCTCGGTGATCCCCAGGGTGTTCGAGGTGCCGTCCTGGTAGGTGGCCGGCATCCGGGACTGCCACGACGACTGGCCGACGTGCCAGTTCGACATCCACCCGCCGTCGTTCGGGTTGTGGAAGGCGTCGTGGTTGGCCGCGTAGTTCGACACCACCCACCCGTTCCCCCAGGTGCTGTTCGGGACGTTGTTCGCGTCCGACGGGCACAGGTAGACCTTGATGACCTTGCCCGCCAGCGACGTGGCCGGGTCTTGCCCGTTGGCCCCGTCGATGGACGGCCACCGCGGGCTCGGGCCGGGCGGGGGGGACAGCTTGTAGACCGGGTCCTGCTCGATGAACGGCAGGAGGTAGATCCACAGGTTGCCCTTCTCGTACGGCTCGGTGCACCAGTTCGGGCCGGGGGCGCCGCACCGGGCCATGGGCGGGAACATGTTCCACTGGGCGTGGTAGTTGTGCAGGCCGATGCCGATCTGCTTGAGGTTGTTCTGGCACTGGGCGCGGGCGGCGGCCTCCCGGACCTTCTGGACGGCCGGCAGCAGGAGGCCGACGAGGATGGCGATGATGGCGATCACCACCAACAGCTCGATCAGCGTGAACGCGGCCGGTCTGCGGGGCGTGCGGCGGGCTGACATGAGCACCTCGGAGAGAAGGTGTGGGCGGGAGGATGAGAGTCGTTCGGGGATGACCTCGTGCCGAACCATGCCGGAAGGATTCGCCCCGACCCCCCCGGCCGTACATTCCTGTGTAACCGAGCCCGGCGCCCGAGTCAAATGAGATTCCTTTCACCGCCGCCGCTCCGGGAGCGCCGGCTCGTCGCCGCCGGCGTTCCCCCCGGGGACGGCCTCCGCGGCGGCCAGGGCCTCCCGGGCGGCGGCGCAACCCGGGTCCAGCCGCAGGGCCAGCCGCAGCCACCGGAGCCCTTCCTCCCGCTCCCCGTTGCGGAGGAACAAAAGCCCGCCCTCGCACCGCAAGGCCGCATCGTCCGGCCGCCGCATCACCTCGGCACGGACCACCCGCAGCCGGCCCAGGTCGGCGTCCAGTTGCTTCACCCGGGCGTCGAACGCCTCGGCCTCGGCCGCCCGCCCGAGCCGGTCCAGGCACCGGGCCGCCGCGTACTGCACCCGCCGGTCGAACGGCAACTGCCTGGCGGCCTCGCGGAGCAGCGGCTCGGCCGCCGCCGGCCGCCCGCGGTCGAGTTCGACCTCGCCCCGTTCCCACAGGGTTTCGCCGTGGCCGGGGAACTCGGCCGACAGGCCGTCGAGGAGCGGCACCGCCTCGTCCGGCCGGCCCAGCCGGCGGAGGCACCGGGCCAGCCCGAGCCGGACCGGCGGGCGGGCCGGCCACCGGTCGGCCAGCCACCGGTAGTGCTCCAGCGCCTCGGCCGGGGTCCCGGCGATCAGCAGGGTGTCGGCCAGCTTGAGCCGAGCGCGGTCGCTGTCCGGGTGGGCGGCGACCGCCCGCCGGTAGTCCTCCAGGGCGTCGGCGAAGTTCAGGAACCGCTCCCAGACGAACCCGCGGCCCAACAGGGCGTAGAGGTCGTCCGGCCGGCGGGCCAGGTAGCGGGTGAACCCGTCGAGGGCCGACCCGAGCTGGTAGGTGTCGAGGTCGTGCTGGATCAGGACTTCGAGGACGACGAGGGCCAGGTCGTCGTCCCGGGTCGCCCGCTCGCGGAGTCCGGGGACCGGGGTTTCGTCCCCCTGGGCGACATCGACCAGGGCCTCCTCGACGGCGATCGGCTCGGCGTCGCCGCCGTCGGCCCGGCACCGCCGGAGGTGGTCCCGGGCGTCGCGGTAGGACTTCGCCTGGCGGGCGGCCCGGGCGGCGAGCAGCCGGGCGTGGGCGTCGGCCGGCCGGTCGGTCAGGTAGCGGTCGAGCAACCCGCGGGCCTGCGCAGACTCCCGGGCGGCGAGCGCTTGTTCGGCCTCGGCCAGTAGCCCGTCGGTCTTCCGCCGTTCCCGGAGGTGATACCCGGCCGCTATGGCGGCGACGGCCGCCACCACCGCCATCAGAACCGGCACCCACCGCCGGCGGAGCCACCCCCCGGCCGCCATGTCAGGCCTCACTTCCCGGCTCCGGGCTCGCGCTCCGGCTTGGCCGACCCCTGGGTGATCCGGTAGTAGCGGTCGGCGGCCAGCCCGTCGAACGTCTGCTCGGTCCCGTCCGGCCAGGTCACGACCAGCCGGCCGGCGGGCTCCGCGCCGAGCCCGAACAGGAGCCGGCGGTCGCCGGACGAGGCGTAGCTCCCGCCGCCCTTGACGAACCGGGTCTGCCGCCGGCCGCCGGCCTCCCAGGCGGCTTTCGCCCCCACGACGCAGGCGTGGTCCTTGCCCACCAGCCGGACCCCGATCCAGTGGTGGTCCGGGCCGCCGGTCCCGCGGAGCACCGCGGCCGGCTCGTTCACGTGGCTGACCACCAGGTCGGTCCGGCCGTCGTTGTCGAGGTCGCCGAAGGCCACGCCGCGGGCCAGGCGGGGAGTCTCGGCGTACCCCCCGACCCGGCCGCCGGCGTCGGCGAACCGCTTGCCCCCCTGGTTGAGCAGGAGGACCGGCCGCTGGCGGCGGGCCGTCGCCCGGCCGGTCGGGAAGCGGATGGCGTGGCCGTTGGCGACGTACAGGTCCTCCCACCCGTCGAGGTCGGCGTCGAGGAAGGCCGTCCCCCAGCCGACGAACCGCTGGCCGATCGCCCCGATCCCGGCGGCCGACGACCGGAAGTGGAAGAACGGCCGGTCCGGGGTGGAGTCGTTCCGGTACAGGGCGTGCAGCTCGTTCTCGTAGTTGGTCACCCACAGGGCCGGCCGCCCGGTCCCCTCCGGGTCCCCGGCGTCCACCCCCATGCTCCCGTTGGCCCCGCCGCGGTCGTCCCGGGCGACCCCGCACTTGAGCCCCCGCTCGTCGAGCCGGAGGGCCCCGGGGCGGGACTTGTTCAGGTACAGGAAGTTGTCCACCGTGTCGTTGGCGACGTACACGTCCGGCCGGCCGTCCCCGTCCACGTCGACGACCAGCACCCCGAGCCCCTTGCTCTGGTTCGGCCCGCCGGGGACCAGCCCGGCCTCCCGGCTCACGTCGGCGAAGGCGCCCCGGCCGGTGTTCCGGTAGAGCTTGTGGGTGAGGCCGTCGAACTGCTTCGGCGGGCAGACGTCGGGCGTCTTCCCGTCGTAGTGGCAGGGCGGGTTCTTGGCCCACGACCAGTCGACGTACTGGCACAGGTACAGGTCGGGGAACCCGTCGGCGTCCAGGTCGGCGAAGGCCGCGCTGGTGGCCCAGGCGATCCCCTCCCCGAGCCCGGCGGCGGCGGTCACGTCCACGAACCGGCGGCCCTTGGCCGGGGCGGCCGGGTCCACCGGAACGTTCCGGAACAGGGCGACCGCCCCCCAGCCGGTGACGAGCAGGTCCGGCCAGCCGTCCCGGTCGGTGTCGGCGACCGCCGCCCCGTGGGAGTAAAACCACGGCCGCCCGCCGGCCAGGCCGCCCAGCCCGACGGCCTCAGTCACGTCCTCGAACTTGGCCCCGCCGAGGTTGCGGTAGAGCTTGCACGGGTTGCCGACGATGTCCCGTTTCTGCTGCCCGGCGAACCCCCCCCCGCCGGGTAGGAACAGGTCGAGCTGCCCGTCCCCGTCGTAGTCGACGAGCGCCGCCCCGCCGCCGAGCGACTCCAGGATGGACAGGTGGTCGGCGGTGTCCTCGCCGTTGCGATAGCGGAAGTTCACGCCCGAGGCGGTGGTGACATCCTCGAACAACGGCGGCCCGGGCGGGGCCTCCGGCTCGTGGGCCGCGGGGCCCGACGGTGCGGGCGGGCCGGCCGGGGCCGACGGGCTACACCCGCCACCCGCCAGCACCATCGACAGGCCGACGGACACCGCCAAGCCGAAGGGCGGGCGGGAAATCAGGGAGGCGGGGGGCATGGTCGATCGGGGGCAAGGGCCGTCGCCGGGCCCGGGCAGGGAGAGCCGGGCCGGAAGGTTGCCATCTTACCACAGGCGGAGGCCGGGCGGCGACAGCAATCCTTACGCCCCCGGCCGGCAGCCAGTTCAGCCATCGATCCGCCGGTACTCGTCGGGGGCGAGCCGGGCCGGGCCGAGCGGCGTGCGGACCTCGGCCGGCTCCGGGGTCAGGTTGGCGACCAGGACGGTCCGCCGGCCGCCCGACTCGAACAGCAACCCCTCCACCACCAGCGGCCGCGTGCAGACCGCACAGTCCACCGCCCAGCCGGATAGTTCGGCGAGGTCGGCCAGCACCCGACCGACCGGCCCGCCGACGGTCGCGGTGTCGGAGTAGGTCAGCGACTCGGCCCCGCCGGCGGCGAGCCGGCGGACGCCGGCCAGGGTCCACGCCGCGGCGAACGGGGTGTCCTGCCGCGGGTCGTGCGGGTCGGCCGGGCCGCCGTTCGGGTTGAACCGCGGCCGCAGGGTAATCGGGCCCACCGCCACCCCCCGCCCGCCGGAGAGCCGGGCCGCGTTTTGGGCCACCGCCGACTGGCCGTCCAGCGTCTCGACGATCGACCGGTCGTCGAAGGCGTGGACCTGGGGGTTGAGGGAGAAGCCGGCGAAGCCGGCGTCGCCGAGCGGCGGGCGGGCCCGGTTGAACTCGGTGAAGTAGAGATTCGTCCCGAGGCCGAACCGGGCGTCCGGCGTGACCGGCCCGAGGTGCCGGCGGGCGAGGGCGAGGTCGTCCGCGTCGGCCGCGCCGGTCGGCCCGCGGCAGACCAGCCACGACCGGACGGCAGACAGCACCCCGACGGCCTTCGCCAGCCGGGCCAGTTCCGCCTCGGGGTCATCGCCGAGCAGGATCGCCACTTCGAGCGGCAGCCCGGTGGCGGCCGCGTCAAACAGGTCGGCCGGGTTGCCTGCCACCACCTCGACCCGGAAGTAGTCCGGCCGGAAGGGGAGGGGAGGGCCGCCGGCCCAACCGAGCCCGATCCGCGGCAGCCGGGCGAGCCGGACGCCGCCCTCCCCGATGACGGCGACCGGGTCGGCGATCGGCTCCGCCTGCGGGACCAGCCCGATCAGCCGGAGCGTTACGGACTGGCGGATCACGTCGCCGGGCCGGACCTCGACCGGCCGCGGTAGGGCGAGCGGCGTCGGGTACGTCTTGAACGAAGCGTCGGTCCAGTTCCGCTGGTCCTCGGTCTCGAACGTGTCGCCGTCGCACCGGACCTCGGCCCGGAGGCCGGGTAGGACCTCGTGGGTCAGCGCCCGGACATCGTGGAACGGCTGGTGCGGGGCGATGTCGGGCGGGAATACCGCCGTCGTGGTCGTCCCGTCGGGGTGTTCGACGTCGCACGGCCGGCCGGCGCACTCGGCGATCGGGTGGAGGACGCACAAGCCGATCCGGTTGCGGAGGAAGGGCAGCCGCGGCTCGCCGTTGAACCGGTACGTCACCGCCCCGTCGGGCGTGCCGGTGATCTCGCCGCGGAAGGCGAAGTGGATGCCTTCGGCCCGGCTGTCGGCGTCGAACGCTACCCGAAAGCCAGCCGCAGTTGTGTTGACGGTCAGGTTCGAGAGGTGGTTCGGCAGGGTGTTCCAGTACCGGTCGCGGACGGCCGGGTAGATCGCCCGCAGCACCTCGACCTCGCCGAGCCGGGCGTGCCGGAGCCAGCCCGTGGCCGGGTCGAAGGACATCGCCAGCGGCCCGGCCCGGAGCGGGACGGGACCGGTCACGGCTTGCCGACGCACCAGAGGTGCCCCTTGGTGCGGATGAAGAGGCGGCCGCCGCTCGCGGCCGGGGACGCCTGGGCTTGCTCCCCCAGAGGATTCCGTGACACCAACTCGTACTCGTCCCCGGCCTTCAGGACGAACGTCTCGCCGGCGTCCGACAGCACGTACAGGTGGCCGCCCGCCAGCACCGGGGAGGCCGAGAAGCTGCCGCCCAGCCGCTCCTCCCAGACCGGCTTGCCGGTCTTCGCCTCCAGACACGCGGCCTGCCCGCCGTCGGTGACGACGTACAGCCGCCCGCCGGCCGCCACCATCGACGGCATCATCGACACGTGCTTCCGGTCCTTCCAGGCGACGTGCGAGCCGGTCACGTCGCCCGACCCGCCGAGCTTCACCGCCCGCAGGGTCGGTTCGCCGAACCCGGACGCCGAGAACGCCAGCCCGTCGGCGGCCGAGGCCGACGGGACCAGCCCCTCGCCGCTCGTCTTGACGGTCCAGTGGAGCTTGCCGTCGGCCGGGTCGAACCCCTGGATCACGTCCCCGGCCGGGCTGACGAGGACGTCCTTGCCCCCGTGGGTCACGACCAGCGGCGTCGCGTGGGCGATCCGCGATTGCCCTCGCGACGCCTTCCAGCGGAGCTTGCCGGTGGCCTTCTCGACGGCCACGATCACCGCCTTGTCCCACGGCTTCTGCCACCCGACCTCCTTGTCCGGCCCCTCGCTGCTGCCGTCGTAGGCCATCAGGACGAGGTCCTTGTAGAGGACCGGCGACGCCCCCAGCCCGTGCTGGCTGTAGTACGGGAAGTCGCGGTTCACCCAAACCGTTTCGCCGGTGTCGGCCTTGACGGCGGCCAGGGTGCCGTCGTTGAAGGCGACGTACACCCGGTCCTTGTCCGCGGCCGGCGTGGGGGTGGCCGGGGAGTTCCGCCCCTCGATCCGCTTGACCACTTGGCGGACGACCTCCTTGTCCCAGAGCGGCTTGCCGGTGTCGGCGGCGAACGCCAGCACCCGGCAGCTCTTCCCGCCGTCGGTCGCGGTGGTCAAGTAGACTCGGTCCCCGACCACCGCCGGCGACGACCACCCGTTCCCCGGCACCGGGACCTTCCAGGCGACGTTCTCCTTGGCCGACCATTTCGTCGGCAGACCGGCCTCGTCGCTCAGGCCCTGCCCGGTCGGCCCGCGGAACTGCGGCCAGTCGGCCTTGCAGGGTGTGAGTGCGAGAGTGAGTGCGACCGCGGACAAGAGGAAGCGGGTCATGTCGGCACCGGAGTAGGAGGGGACGGCCGGGCCGCACGATCGACGCCGAGGAAGACACGATCCGATCAGAACCCATGCTTTCGTCTTGATCGTGTCTTCCTCGCGTCGATCGTGCGGCCCGGGTTTACTTCGTCTGACCGGGCGGCGGGTAGTTCTTGGCCGCGTCGTCCAGCACCAGCACCCAGTCGAGCAGCTCGCCCGGGTCCGGCGGGGTGAACCGCTTGGTCCCGGTGTTGGGGAACTCGCCGATGGCGGCCGCCTTGCCGTCCCGCGGGTTGAACCACCACGCCTTCACCTTCGGACCGGTGATCTTGTCCATGTTCACGGCGAACGACCGGCCGACCGGGGCGTAGACCATCGCGTAAGTCCCGGCCTCGTCCCGGGTGGCGGCGAACCGCCGGGTCCCGGCCCCGGGAACGGAGGTGGCGACCTCGTCCGCCGCGATCACCGAATCGTCGGGAACGCGGGTGAGGTACGGCCGGGACTCGACCAGCCGGCGGCCGTGCTGCATCTGGGCGGCCCCGGGGTCGTTGATCGCCTCCCGCCAGGTGTTCAGCGGGTTGTTGATCGGCTTGCGGCTCTTGTCGTACATCTGCCAGACCGAGTGGTGGCCGTAGGTGTGGCCGCAGGCCCCGGTGAACAGGTCCCAGTACAGCGGCCGGCGGACGTCGGCGGCGACCGAGTGGCCCAGCTCCTTCGCCTTGAACGAGACCGGGTGGGCCTCGTAGACCGGCTCGCCGTCCAGGACCGGCTTGGCCGGCGACCGGTCGTAGTCGGCCTTGGTCTTGTCGTACCGGCCGGTGAACTCGGCCTGGTGGCCGTTCTGCCGCATGTTGAAGTCGAGCCAGTCGTCGGCGTGGAAGTACTCGGCCGAGCTACCCCCGCCCATCGGGTGGTACGTCATGAGGTGCGCCCCGCCGTCGCCTTTGCGGAGCCCCTTGGCCATCGCCCGGATCACCTCCTTGTGGGCGTCCGACTCGACCGGCCGGTCCCCGCCGAGAATCCAGATGACCCCCTTGTCCTTGTACCGCTTGCCGAGCCACTCGCCGTAGGCGGCGGCGTTCCCGGGGTTGAAAATCTCGCCTCCGACGCCCCACTTCTTGTTCCACTTGTCGCCCCAGGTCGGCAGCATGCCGATCGTGAGGCCGAGTTCGTTCGCCTTGTCGGTGATCCAGTCGACGTGCTCGAAGTACTTCTCGTTCGGCTTGGTCGGGTCGTCGTTCACCAGCGGCGTCTGGCCGTAGGGGTTCGGGTCGTGGAGGCCGTCGAGTTCGGCCAGGACGACCGCCTGGATGACGGTGAACCCCTTGGCCGCCCGGTCCTTCAGGTACTCCTCGGCCTGCTCGCGGTTGAGCCGGTGGAACAGCTCCCAGGCGGTGTCCCCGAGGTAGAAGAACGGCTTCCCGTCGGCCGTCACCAGGTAGCGCTTGTTGTCGCTGACCCTCAGCTTCGGCGGGGCGGCCGGGGCCGACGCCGCGGCGAGGAGAATCAGCACGAGGGATAACTGGAACCGCATGAGGCACCGGGGAGGGTGGGTTCGGTCCCCCCTCTCCCCGCGGGGGAGGGGGTTAGGGGGTGGGGTCTCCGGGTCTAGCCGCCCGTGATCCGGCGGCAACTGGTCAGCAGCTCGGCCGGGTCGAACACCCGCTTCCAGTCGTCCTTGAACAGCACCGGCCGGGCCTCGTCGATGGCCTGCTGGCAGCCGGCCGAGAACTTCCAGTCGATCTCGTTGAACAGGATGGCCAGTTCGACGTTCAGGTGGCCCATCAGGAAGTCCCGGGCGGCCTCGGCCGGGACGCCGCGGGCGACGGCCACGTCCAGGGCGTCGCGGATGACCGACAGGCAGGTGGCCGCGACCGATTCGGACAGGGCCGGCTCCAGGATCGCCATCTGCTCGACGGTCATCCGGTGGGACCGGAGGATCGGGCCGAAGAACTTCCGGCTGATTTCCTCGCCGAGTTTGTAGTCCGCCTCGGCCCCTTGCATCAGGGCCGAGACGATGGCTTGCTTGGCCAGCCCGCTGCCGAAGAAGTCCCGCCGGGCGTCCGTCGCCTGCTCGTCGTTAAACACCGGCGGGTGGGCCGGGTGGGTGACGAAGTAGGCCACGTCCTTCCGGTCCGGGAGCCGGCCGGCGTGCGGGGCGGCGGCGTCCAGGCAAATCACCAGCGTGCCCGGCCGGACTAGTGGCACGACCTGGTGGGCGACGAGCCCGATGACCTCGTCCGGCACGGTCAGGATGACCACGTCGGCCTGCGGGCAGGCGTCCTCCTTGGTGAACGCCTCGATGCCGCGGTCCTTGAGCTTCCGCTCGCCCGGGCCGCTCTCGATGTGCAGGACCCGGTAGGCCGGGTCGTTCCGGAGGGCGTTGCTGGCCCGGGTGCCCATGCTCCCGGCCGCCCCGAACAATGCGATCGTCTTCACGGCACCGCCTCCCATCACATCTGTTTGCGGCCGTCCCGGACCAGTTGCATGAAGTCGATCTTGCCGACCTGCCCGCCCTTGAAGCAGACCTCCGCCCCGTCCGCCGGGCGGCCCGGGGCGTGCATCCGGCAGAGCGGCGACCCGGGGGCGATCGGGGCGACGAACTCGAACGCCGTCACCCCGAGTTCCCGGGCCACGAACCCGGACGTGTCGCCGCCGGCCACGCACACCCGCCGGACGCCCCGGGCCAGCACCTCATCCAGCACCGCCCCGAGATACCGCCCGAGCCGCGGGCCGGTGTCCGTCACCCCGGCCCTGCGGACCACGGCGGCCCGCGGGTCGTCCGGCCCGAGGGCCGCATGCACGATCACCGACCGGCCGGCGTCGAGGTGGGCGAAGGTCTCGGCCAGCACGTCGCCGACCCCGTCCGGCCGGTCGCCCATCCACCCGCCCGGCGGGACCGCTACCGGGGCGAACCCGTTGGCCGTGGCCCGCTCGATCTGCCGGGCCGTGACCGGCGAGCAGCTCCCCGACACGACCACGATCCGCTCGGCCGGCCCGGCCGCGAACGCCGGCGGCGGGGGCAACGCGCCGGCCTCCCGCCAATGGGCCGCGAGGGCGTACTCCAGACCCGACGACCCGGCCGCGAACACCGGCCCGGATTGGTTCGCAACGTCCCACACCGCCCGCCCGACCGGGGCGAGGTGGTGCTCGCCGGCGGTGTCGAAGAGGACGATCGGCGTTCCTTCCGGGCGAACCCCGAGCGTGAGCGCGGGGGTGGCCACCCCCGCGCTCACGCTCGGGGTTCGCCCGGAGTCGAGCACCGCGCCGTCCACCCACTCGACCGGCCGGTCCGTCTGCTCCGAGAGCACGAGCCGGAGGTCGGCCTCGTGCATCGGGGTGACCGGGTGCCGGCTCATGGTCGGGTGGCGGTCGAGTCGGTAAACCGGGCTGTCCTGCCCGGACCGGGCGAACAGGTTCCCGAACGCCACGTACCGGCCCAGGGCCGGAGCCCCGACCACCAGCGGGACGCACGGCCCGCCGACCACCTCGGCCCCGATGTCGATCGCCCGGCCGATGCTCCCGACCGCGGGCGACGAGTCGAACGTCGAGCAGACCTTGTAATGCACCAGCCGCGGGCCGAGGGCCTTCAGCCGCCCGAACACCGGCCGCAAGACCCCGTCCAGTTCGTCGGTCGGCAGCGACCGGCTGACCCCGGCGACGCCGACCGCCCCCAGCCCCGGCTCGACCTCGGCCGGCGGGTCGAGGTACAGCCGGGTCGGCACCCCGGCCTGGGCCAGCACCTCCATCACGTCGGCCGAGCCGCTGAAGTCGTCCCCGTAGTAGGCCAGCCGGAGGCCGCTCATGCCGGGTACGCCTCCAGCGCCTGCCGCAGTTCGGGCCGGTCCTTCGCGTACTCGTCCAACGACACCCCGGCGGCGGCGGCCTCCCAGGCCTGGCGGATCGCCCGGCAGCCGGCCGCCGGGCCGCCCGGGTGGGCCATCATGCCGCCGCCGGCCAGGTACATGAAGTCGGTCGAGCCGGTCAGTTTGAACGTGTCCGGCGGCTGCCGGACGGTCTGCCCGGACGCGACGACCGGCATGACCGGGTAGCCGCCGAGCATGGGCGTCAGGCACGCCCGGATCGACCGTACCACCGACTCGTCCGGCTCCCAAAACTTGTTCCGTAGGCCGTTAACGTGGAGGTGGTCCACACCCGCGAGCCGCCAGACTTTCTGGTACGCGGTGAACTCGATCCCGAGGGCCGGCGACCGGGTTAGCATCCCCCAGCCGTTGCGGTGGCCGTGGATGGGCAGTTGGCTGTACTGCCGCAGCTTCATCATCCCGGCCAGCCCGACGTGGTTGAGACTGGCCATCACACACGCCCCGCCATGGGCCAGAACGGTGTCGTGATGACGCTTCATCGAATCAATGTCGTCCGAGATGTTGAACGCCACCATCACCTTCTTCCCGGTCCGGTCGGCGTGGGCATTGACCACCCGCATCACCGCCTTCACCCGCTCCTCTAACGGGGAGTGGGGTCCGTTCGCCTGCAGCTCGTCGTCCTTGACGAAGTCGATCCCGGCCTCGGCCAGCGTCTTCACCAACTCCGCCGTCTGCCCGGGCGAGAGCCCGACGCTCGGCTTGACGATCGTGCCGACGAGCGGGCCGGACGCCACCCCGGCCAACTTCCGAGTGCCCTCGATGCCGAACTGCGGCCCGGGGTGGACCCGGAACGCCTCGGGGAAGTCGAGGTCGAGGAGCTTGAGGCCGGAGAACTCCCGTAACTCGAACAGGTTGCCGGTCACAGTCGCCAGCACGGTGGGGAGGTTGGTCCCCATGTTCGCCAGCGGGAAGGCGACGACCAACTCGGCCCGCCGGTAGACCGGCTTCGTCACGCCCTTCGGCACCGCCGCGCCGGGTAAGCTCGGCGTCGGCGATTCGTCGAGCGGCGTGAGCCGCTCGACCCGGGCCAGGTGCTTGTCCCGCAGCTCGTCGGACTCGCCGTGGACCCGGACGAACGTGCCGGACGACTGCTCCCCGGCCAGGGCCGCGGCCGCCTCCTCCAGCGGGAACGCGGTCTCGATCCGGTACGTGGCGCGGATGAACTCGCGGGTCATCGCACGTCCCCCGGCCGCACGGCCCGCCCGGCCTCGGCCGACTCGTAGGCCCCGAACACTAACTCCAGCGTCTTGAGGTTGTCGGCGGCGGTCGTCTCGGCCGCTCCCTCGCCCCGCAGCCCGGCCAGCAGGTTGCGGTGGCACGGGACCACGCTGGCGTGGGCCAGGTCGTACCGCGGGTCGGCCCAGGCGTACCGCGGCGGCGGGCACCGCCGGGCGTGGGTGCCGTCGGCGGTCGTCACCCGCACCCAGTAGTCCGGGCCGAGTTCGGCCGTGCCCCGCTCGCCCTCGGCCAACACATACGTTTCGGGAAACCGGTCGTGCTCCACCCGGCTGGCGTAGCTCATCTCACACGTGATGCCGGCCCCGGATGATGTTTTCAATAACACCGTTGCAACATCTTCACCTTTGATGGACGGGTTCACCTGGCGGGTGACGGCGTACAGGCTCTCACACTCCCCGAACAACCACCGGACGACATCGAGTGTGTGGACGCCAATGTCGGCCAGGATGAACCGGGTGAACTCCTTCATCGTCGGTTGGTTGTCGAACACCGGGAAGCTGTTCAGGTACGTCACCCGGCCGCGGAAGATCGGGCCGATGACGCCGGAGTCGAGCACCCGCTTCAGCTCCCGCAGCGGCTCCTGCCACCGCCAGTTCTCGTGGACAAGCAGCGGTATCCCGGCCGCCGCGCACTCGGCCGCCACCGCCCGGGCTTCCCCCAGCGTCGGGCAGAGTGGCTTCTGGCAGATGGCCGGCGTCTTGTTCGCCGCCGCCAGCCGGACCATCGCCCCGTGCGTGTCCGGCGGTGTGACGATGTCGACGAAGTCGAGCTTCTCCCGCCGGTACACCTCGGCCGGGTCGGTGTACACGCCGGGCACGCCGAACCGCTTGGCCAGGGCTTCCGTCTTCGCCCGGTCCGGGTCGCACACGGCCACGCACCGGGCCCCGGCCACCTCGCCCCACCCGGCGAGCTGGTAGCCGGCCCAGAACCCGGCCCCAAACAGGGCGAATCGGGATTCGCTCATGGCCGGCCCCCCCGCAGCCGGTTGCGCAGGCTGTCGGCCAGCACCGCCAGGAACACCACCCCGCCGGTGATGACCGGGTATGAGTACGGGTCGGCGTCGATCAGGTTGAGCCCGTTGTACACCGTCTGGATCGTCACCGCCCCGACCAGCACCCCGGGCAGGACGTTCCCCCGGCCGCCGAACAGGCTCGCGCCCCCCAGCACCGCCGCAGCGATGGCGTCGAACTCGCGGTCCCGGCCGAACGTCGGCGACACCGCGGAGAGCTGCGCCAGGGCGACCAGCCCGCCGAGTGCGGCGCACGCCCCGCAGATCAGGTAGACCCGGACTAGCACCCCGCCCACGTCGAGGCCCGCCTTCCGGGCGGCGGCCGCGTCGTGGCCGACCGCCAGAACGTGCCGGCCGAACCGCGTCCGGCCGACCACCCATTGACTCGCGAGCAGCACCACCCCAAATAGCCAGACCGGGACCGGCACCCCGAGCACCCGCTCGGTCGCCAACTGTCGGAAGTCGTCCGGCAGGTTCATCGCCCGTGTCCGGCTGACCCACAGCCCGAGCCCGCGGATGACGAACAGCGACGACAGCGTCACCACGAACGGCGTCAGCCCGAGCCGCGTGATCGCCAGCCCGTGCAACAGGCCGCAGGCCGGGCCGACCGCCAGCATGGCCACGGCCCCGGCCCACCACGGCCACCCGCCGCCGACCAGCACCCCACAGACCGCGGCCCCGAGAAACATCACCGACCCGACCGACAGGTCGATCCCGGCCGTCAGGAGGACGAATGTCATCCCGGTGGCGACGATCCCCACGGCCGACGACTGGATCAGGACGTTGATCAGGTTCCCCGCCGTCAGGAACTGGGGCGACAGGGCGGCGAACACGGCCGCCACCGCGGCCAACACCCAGACCGCCGGTAGGGTGAGCAGGTCCCTCACGCCGCCCTCCCGGCCAGGGCGGCCCGCAGGATCGCCTCCCGGTCGAACTCGGGTCGCCGGAACTCGGCCCGGACAGCCCCCCCGGCCATCACCAGGATGCGGTCGCGCATCCCGAGCAGCTCTTCGACCTCCGACGAGATCAGGAGCACCCCGAGCCCGGCTTTGACCAGCTCGTTGATCGTGCGGTAAATCTCGGCCCGCGCCCCGACATCGACCCCCCGGGTCGGCTCGTCCAGGATCAGCACCCGCGGCCCGGCCAACAGCCACTTGGCGAGCACGGCCTTCTGCTGGTTGCCGCCGCTCAGCGTCCGGGCCGTCCGCTCGTCGAGCCGGCCCTGCGACAGATTGACCCGGATCGCGGCTGCGGCGACGGCTTGCCGCAGCCGGCCGGGCCGCAGCCACGGCCCGTGGCGGGGCAGGGCGGCCAGCGACACCTCGTCGGTCAGGGCGGCGTCCATCAGGAGGCCGTCGCCCCGCCGGTCCTCGGTCAGGAAGGCCAGCCCCTTGCGGATGCGGGCGGCCGGGGTCAGTGCGGCGAGCAACTCGCCGCCGAGCCGGACATCGCCTGCGGTCACGGGGTCGAGGCCGAAGACGGCCCGGGCCAACTCGGTCCGCCCGGCCCCCATCAGCCCGGCCACCCCGACCACCTCGCCGCGGTGGACCGTCAGTGATACCGGGGCCGCCCCCGGTCGGGTTAGCCGGTCCAACTCCAACAGCGGCTCGGCGGTGGGCCCAGTGGCCCGCTGGGGGTAAACCTGGTCGAGCTGCCGGCCGACCATCAGCGTAATCAGCCGGTCCTCGGTGAACTCCCCCGCCGGGCCGTGGGCAACCAGCGCGCCGTCCCGCAGCACCGCCACCGCGTCGCACAGCCCGAGTACGTCGGGCAGGTTGTGCGAGATGTACACCACCGACTTCCCCGCGGCCCGGACCTGCCGGACCAGGGCGAACAGCCGGTCGGCCTCCGGCCGGGTGAGCGAGGTCGTCGGCTCGTCCAGGATCAGCACCCGGGCCCCGGCGGCGAGGCCCTTTGCCACCTCGACCAACTGTCGCTCGCCCGGAGAAAGCCCGGAGACCGGCCGGCCGGGGTCGACCGCCAGCCCGACCACGGCGAGGGCCTCCTCGGCGTCGGCCCGGAGCCTCGGCCGGTCGACCCGGCGGAGCGGCACGGCCCCCTTCGTCGGCAGCCGGTCGAGGAACAGGTTCTCCCCGACCGACAGGTTCGGGAAGAGGTTCAGCTCCTGATGCACCAGGGCGATGCCGGCGGCCGCGGCCTCGGCCGGCGACCGTGGGGCGTAGTCGGCCCCGTCCACCCGGATCGTCCCTGCGTCCGGCCGGTGGACCCCGGCCAGGACGTTCATCAGGGTCGACTTCCCGGCCCCGTTCTCGCCGACGAGCCCGAGCACCGCCCCCGGCGGCACCGTCAGCGTCACCCCCCGGAGTACCCACACCCCGGCGAACTGCTTGCCCACGTCCCGGAGTTCGACCCGCGGGGTCATCGGCGGTCCCCCCGGGTGCGGAGGATGTCGAGCCCGGCCGCCAGGAAGATCAGCCCGCCCTTGGCCATCGTCACGTGCCACGAGTCGAGGTCGAGCAGGGTCAGCGTGTTGCCGATCAGGGCGATCACCGCGACGCCAACCACCACGCCGAGGACGGTCCCCCGGCCGCCGCGGAGGCTGGCCCCGCCGATGACGGCCGCCCCGAGTACGTCGAGCAAGACGTCCGCCCGCCACAGGTCGGCGGCCGCCGCCTTCTGCCGGGCCGCGAGCATCAGCCCGGCCACCGCCGCACACACGCCGCTGACCGCGAACGCCGCCGCGATCCTCCGGCCGACCGGCACCCCGGACACCCGGGCCGTCGCCGCGTTCAGCCCGACGGCGTACAACTGCCGGCCGAACACCGTCCGGGCCAGGACGAGGTGGGCAACGACCACGACGGCCGCCGCGACCCAGACCGACGACCGCACCCCGAACAGGTCGCCCTGCCAGCCGAGGCTCAAGAAGCCCTCCGGCAGGCCGGCCAGCTTCTGCGACCGGGTCGCCCAGACGGCCCCGCCGGCGACGGCCGACGAGGTGGCCAGCGTCACCAGGAACGCCGGCATCCGCAGCCCGGCGACGGCCAGCCCGTGGAATAGGCCGACCCCGAGTCCGACCGCCAACACCGCCCCGACCCCGACGGCCGCGTTCGGCACCTCCCGCATCACGAGCCCGGCGGCCACGCTCGCCGCCCCGGCCACCGCGGCGGTCGAGAGGTCGATCCCGCCGACGACCAGGACGAACAGTTGGCCGACGGCGGCAAGGAGTAAGGGCAGGGCGGCCAGCCCGACATTCTCCAGGTTCCGCCGCGTCAGTACGGCCGGCTCCACGACCGCCACCGCCCCAACCCAAGCGGCCGCGAACGCCAACGGCAGGGCCTCCGATCGGACGAGCCGACGGGCCAGGTCGCCGGTCCGAGAGTTCCGCGGCTCGCCCACGCCCGCCCCCGCCGTCACTTCTTGACCTTCGAGCCCCACATCCGCGGGGCCAGCTCCGCCAGGTTCCCCTGGTGGATCACGAACCCCGGGTCGGGGATCAGGTCCGGCACCGGCTCCCCGGCCTTCAGCTTGAGCACCGACTCGACCGACTTCATGCACTCGAACTGCATGTCCTGCACCCCGTCGGCGTCCAGGTAGCCGTCCTTGAGCATCTGGTACGCGGTCGCGTCGCCGTCGAACCCGCCGAGCAGGACGTGCCCCGGCTCGCCGGCCTTGTGGTACAGGTTCCGGGTCTTCAGCGCCGACACCACCGACGGGAACAGGAAGTCCGACGAGGTGAAGATCAGCCCGACATCCGGGTTCGCCTGGAGGGCGTTGGTCAGCCCGGCCAGGGCCTTCTCCTGGTTCCACTCCGTCGGCACCCGGGCGACGACCTCGACCGCGTCCGGGTACTCCTTGACCGCGTCGTCGAACCCGTCCCGCCGGCCGATCGCGTTCAGGTCGGCCAGGTCGCCCATCAGGAGGACCGCCTTCTGTTTCTTGCCCGTCTTCTTGGCCAGTTCGCAGAGGTACTTGACCGTGTCCCGGGTGATCGACCGGTTGTCGGCCACCACCGCCACCGCCTTCCCTTCCTTGCGGGCCGGCGGGCGGTTGTACAGGACGATCGGCACGTTCGCGGCGTTGGCCGCCTCGATCATCGGCATCGCCGCCGTCCCGTCCTTCGGCACCAGGATGATGCCGTCGACGCCGCGGGTGATGAAGGTGTTGACCTGCTCCAACTGCCGGTTCGAGTCGCCGTCGGCCACGGCCTCCAGGACCTTGATGTTCTTGGCCGCCAGCTCGGCCTTCAGGGTCTCGAAGCTGGCCACCCAGTACTCGGTCTGGAGCGTCTCGAACGCCACCCCGACGGTGACTGGCTTCTCACCCGACTTGCCGCACCCGGGCAGGAGGGCGAGCCCGGCCGCGAGGGCGACGGCGGGGAGTACTAACCGGCCGGACATGGTCGGCATCCCCAGGGAGAGGCGGGCCGGCGGCCCGGGGCGGGGGTACGTCAGTCCAAAACTACCCGACCGGGCGGCCGGGTGGTAGTCTTTCCTGCGCAATCCCCGTGCGCTTTCCCGACAGGTCATTCGTGCCGCCGCTGGCCACCATCGGGCTCGTCTTCCCGTCCGGGCTGGACCACTGCCGGGGCGTCCTGCGGGGCGTCCGCCGGTACGCCGAGGGCCGCCCGGGGTGGGCGTTCGCCCGGGCCGAGGCCGACCCCCGGGCGGTCGCCCGGCTGCTCCGGGTCCGCCCGGCCGGGGTGATCGCCTACGTCTGCACCGGCCCGCT
>JAIEQO010000433.1 GCA_019747655.1 Gemmataceae bacterium
ACCGTGCAACTCGCCATGATTCGCCGCTACCTCCGGCTGCTCCGCAGCCAACCGGTTTCAGCAGACAGAACCTAACCGCACCCGGCCCGCGAATCGACCACCCTTTCCGGAGGCCCGCGATGCCACCCCTCTCCGCCGACCACGCCCGGCAGTACCACGCCGACGGCTACACCCTCGTCCGAGGCTTCTTCGACGCGGAAGAAGTCGACCTGCTGAAGCGGTCGGCGAAGGAGGACCACGAACTCGACCGGCGGTCGTTCGGCCGGGCCGACGGGGAAGGGGGGGTGGTCCGGTTGTCGCTCTGGAACCACCCCGGCGACGGCATCTACGGCATGTTCGCCCGGTGCGAGCGGATGGTAAAGGGGTGCGAGGCCGTCCTCGGCGGCGAGGTCTACCACTACCACTCGAAGATGATCCTGAAGGACGCGAAGGTCGGCGGGGCGTGGGCCTGGCACCAAGATTACGGCTACTGGTACCAGAACGGCGTCCTCGAACCGCTCCTGACGAGCGTGTTCGTCGCGGTCGACCCGTGTACCCGCGAAAACGGCTGCTTGCAGGTTATCGAGAACTCGCACCACTGCGGGCGGATCAACCACGTCCTGACCGGCGACCAGGCCGGGGCCGACCGGGAGCGGGTGGACGAGCTGCTGAAGCGGCCCGACCGGTTCCCGCTGGTGTACGTCGAGATGGCCCCGGGCGACGCGCTCTTCTTCCACCCGAACCTGCTCCACCGGTCGGACCAGAACCGCAGCGACAACCCCCGCTGGGCGATGATCTGCTGCTACAACGCGGCCCGGAACGACCCGTACAAGGACAGCCACCACCCGCGGTACACGCCGCTGAAGGTGGTGGCGGACGGGTCGATCAAGGCGGTCGGGGTGAAGCGATTCGCCGACTCGGGCGACGTGGCCTGGCTGGAGGACCAGCGGGACTCGAGCGCTCGGGGGCTGGCCGAGACCGCCGACCCGGCGTGACGGCGTCAGTGGTAGAAGGTCATCAGCCCGCGGCCGGAGGTGCGGCACGTCTCCAGCCAGCCGCGGAGGGCGTGAAACTGCTCGTGGCCGTCGATCGGGCGGAAACGCTCCGGGTCGATCCCCGCCAGCGCGGCCGCCACCGCCGGTGCCTCCTCCGGCAGAAGGTAGCCCATGAGCGGGAAGTCGTACGGGTCCGGGATCGGGACCGTTGCCCCCCGGTAAAGCAGGTGAGTAGCGACCCCGAAGGACTTGGCCGGTACCCCGGCCGCGGCTAGGGCCGGGTCGAACGTTCCGTAAATCCAGGTGGTGTCGACCCCGCCCCAGTGGAGGTTGGGAAGGTGGTCGCCGGCTTCCCAGGCGAGCTGCTTCAGCAGGTAGGCGTACTTGAAGCCGTAGTCCGGGTCGAACGGCTCGCCCAGGATGAGGTGGCGGAGGGCGTCGGCCGACGGCAGGCCCGGCTCGTCCGGGTCGTCCAGTTCGTCGATCTCGGCGAACAGGTCGGTCCACCCCCCCCGGAACTCGTCCAGGAGGGCGGCGTTGCCCGACCCGATCCAGCCCCGGAGTTTGTGGAAGTCGACGGCGAACGGCATCATGCCGTAGCTCATCGGGCGGCCCCCGCGGCGTACTCTTCGAGCAACCCGAACTGCCGGCCGAAGTCGTGCTCGGCGACGCCGTGCGGGCTCTTGAAGAAGCAGGCCAGGTGCGGCAGCGGGCCGGCCTCGCCCCGCCGCCGGGCCAGCAACGCCAGCCGGGCCACGTCCACCACCAGCGGGGCGGCGAGCAAGGAGTCGCACCCCTGCCAGGTGAACTGGAGGGTCATCTTGGTGCCCAAAAACCCCTCGAAGTGGACGTGGTCCCAGGCCGTCTTCCAGTCGTCCAGCGACTCGACGTACTCGATCGTCACCAGCGACTGCGGCCGGTAGCCGAGCAGGTCGGCCAGCAGGGCGTCCTTCGTGTTGACCTTCGACCGCTTGTGCTCGGGGTCGCTCAACACCTGCCCGTCGCGGTTGCCGAGGATGTTGTGGCCGACCCAGCTCAGCACCCGGAGGTTCCGCCGGGCGAAGAGCGGGGCCAGCACCGACTTCAAGAGCGTCTCGCCGGTCTTCAGGTCCTGCCCGCCGATCGGTACGCCCCGCCGCCGGGCCAGCTCCTCCAGGGCCGGCAGCGTCGCCCCGCGGGACGGCGTCAGGTTCACATACGGGAACCCGGCGTCGACCGCCGCGAAGGCGTACAGGCTGCTCGTCGGCAGGACGGCCGCCCCGGGCTTGTCGAGGAGCGGGAGCAGCCGGTCGAGCGACCGGTGCTCGTCGCCCAGGTCGAACGGCGGCTCGGTCGAGGCCGCGTTCACCACCACGACCTGTTCCACACCCGTGGCCGCCTGGAACGCCCGGAGGTCGCGTTGCACCTGGTCGATGGCGGCCCGGTGGGAGTCCGCCCGCCGCAGGTCCGGGCGGTCGGCCAGGGCGGCGACGGCCGGCCCGGCCCCATAAGCCACCCCCGGCCGGACGTTCGCCGACCACGCCTCCAGGTCGGCCGCGCAGGCGTCGAGGGTCCGCCGGTCGAACACGTTCGACCGCTCGTGCAGCTCGCGGACGGCGGTGAGCAGGCTGGCCCGGCGGATGTCATGCCCGCCGACGACGAAGGACCCGGGCTCGTCCAGGTCGAGTCCGGCGAACTGGGGTAACGCCGTAACGAGGCCGGTCGGCGGGGTCAGCCCGCGGGCCAGGGCGGCGAGGCCCAGGGCGGTGGTCCCGCCGACCCCGCCGCAGGCCCCGATGATCCACAAGCCGACGCGCCGCTGGGCCATGTCCGGGGTGTCCGTCAGGATGCCGTCGAGGGGTCGCCGGCCGGGGCGGGGCCGGGCGGCAGCACGCGGGCGCGGGCGGGGGTGGGTTCCGGTATTGTCGCGCCGGCCCCGGCTGCGGTCAAGTTGGCCGACCCGACCGCGTGGCCGTCCGGTGCCCCGGCGTGGTCAGCCCCTGGCCGCACCCGGACCAGCTCCCGGGCCACCCGCCAGCCCACCCAGCCCATCACCGGGACGCCGAACTGGACGACCGGCGACCCCGCCGGCAGGTGGTCGATCTGCCCCTTCGCCGCGATCGTGCTGAACGTCAGGGCGACCCAGGCGGCCGTGAACAGGCAGACCCAGGCGTCCCGCCGGCCGGGGTACTCGGTCCACAGAACGACCGCCGCCGGGACCAGGATCGCCCACTCGTAGATCAGGGCGTGGGGGGACAGCCACAAGGACAGAAAGACCGCCACCGGGAACATGGCAGCAACGGGCGCGCCGGTCCGCCGGGCGACCCACGCCCCGGCCCCGAGCCCGGCCGCCGCCGTGACCCCGATCAGGCCCCACTTCACGGCCGGCGGGGCGTCGGGCAAGAGCAGCGTCCAGAACGCCCGCGGCGACTGCTTGTTCCACCCGGCCTCCCCGCCGTAGCCGACATTCTTGCTCAAACTGTCCACGAACGCCCGCGCCCCGTCCGGGATGACCAGCCAACTGACGGCGGCGAGAAGGACGCCCGTGACGACCACACCGGCCCAACTCCGGGCGTGCCGCACCGGGTTCAGCCCCCACCAGACGAACAGCCCGAGCAACAGCGGCGGCTTGAACCACAGCAGGCCGCCGACCAGACCGGCCGCGAACCCCCGCCCGCGGGCCGCGAGCAGGTACACGGCCGTGAACGCCCCCAGGCTGAGGAACGAGTTCTGCCCGAAGCTGACGACGGTGAAGACCGGGAAGAAGGCGAGGGCCCGGAGGACCCAGCGCCACGGGCGGGGCGGCCGGAGGAGGTGGATCGATCCGACCAGGATGGCCAGCCCGACGGCCCACCAGACGGCGACGCTGGCCGGGTACGGCAGCCGGGCCGTCGGGACGTACAGGAGGGCGTAGAACGGCGGGTTGCGGAACCCGATCAGCGTCCCCCAGTCGGGCCGGCCGATCAGGCTCCCCTGGTACACCCCGAGCGAGTCGGCCGGGTCCGGGGTGCTGTAGTCGTACATCCGCCCCGATTGCCCGTCGCGGACCTGCCGGGCGGCGGCGTAGAAGGCCAGGTGGTCGCCCCCGATCAGGCTCCCTTCCAGGTCGTAGTGGCACCCGCCGAGGGTCAGGCTGGTGGCCCAGACGCACCAGGCGAACGCCCCGCCCGGCCACCCGAGCCAGAGCCAGGGCCGGAGCCAGGCGGCCGTGCGGCGGTAGGTCATGGCCCCGTCAGGACCTCCCGGACGAGCGACTCGGGCACGTCGTCCACCAGCCGCACCTCGCCGAGCCGGGTCGGCAGGACGAACCGCAGCCGCCCGGCCACGGCCTTCTTGTCCCGCCGCATCACGGCCAACAAGGCGTCGGCCGGCCACTCCGGGCGGGGGGCGGTGGGGAGCCCGAACCTGGCCAGCAGCTCCGCCTGCCGGCGGGTCAGGTCGGCGTCGATCATCCCAAACCGCTCGGCCAGCCGGCTCGCACAGACCATGCCGGCCGCCACCGCCTCGCCGTGCAGCCACGCACCGTACCCGCCGACCGCCTCGAAGGCGTGGGCGAACGTGTGCCCGTAATTTAAGACGGCCCGGAGGCCGGTTTCTTCCCGCTCATCTTGCTCGACCACGTCGGCCTTGAGCCGGCAGCACCGGGCGACCACCGGCACCAGCACCTCCGGCCGGCGGTCCCGGAGGGCCGCCGCCTGCTCCTCCAGGCGGCCGAAGAACGCGGCGTCGAGGATGACGCCGTACTTCATTACTTCGGCGAGCCCGCTCCGATACTCGCGGTCCGGCAGGGTGTCGAGGGCGGCGGTGTCGATCCAGACGCCGGCCGGCTGGTGGAACGCTCCGATCAGGTTTTTCCCCTTCGGGTGGTTCACGCCGGTCTTCCCGCCGACCGACGAATCGACCATCGCCAGGAGGGTGGTCGGCACCATGACCAGCGGCAGGCCGCGGTTGTAGGTGGCGGCGACGAAGCCGGCGAGGTCGCCGACCACCCCGCCGCCGACGGCCACGACCGGGGTGCCGCGGTCGGCGTGGAGGTCGTAGAGGGCGTCGTACAGCCGGCCGGCCTCGGCCGGCGACTTCGACCCCTCCCCGGACGGGACGACGGCGGTGTCGGTCCGGAACCCGACGGCGGCCAGGGCGTCGGCGGCGGCCCGGGCGTGGGCGGTGGTGTTCGCGTCGCCGACGACGAGGGCGAGCCCCGCCCGGGGCAAACACCGTCGGGCGAACGGCCCGAGCCCGGCCGGGTCGCCGGCGGTCAGCGCGATGTCGTAGGACCGCGGGCCGAGGCCCACGCGGACGGTCTGCATCCGGACATTTCAGCGAGGCGGGGCGGGTTCGCCCAGGGTATGCTGGCGGCGAACCGCCCCCGCGCCCGATCGCCCATGTCGTCGTCGCCCGAACCCGCGTCCCCCGACCCCCCGCCCGACCCGGCGTGGAAGGAGTTCGCCCGCGCCCCGCTGGTGCCGGTCGCTCTGGCCGTGACGGTCGGGCTGGTCGCCGACCGGTACGGCGGGCTGCCGCTCGGGGCCGAGGTCCTGGCCGCGGTCGGCGGGCTGGTGGGGTGGGTCGCCGCCCAAGTCTACCGGCGGGACGGTGCGGCAGTTTGGCTGTGGCTGGCGGCGGCCGGGCTGGCGGCCTTGTACCACCACGACCACCGGCACGGGTTCGGCCCGGACGACATCGGCCACGCCGCCCCGGACCGGCCGGCCCCGGCCCACGTCCGCGGCACCCTGGACGAGGAGCCGACCCGGCCCCCGCCGCCGAGGCCGGACCCGCTCGTCGCCATCCCGAAGGTCGAGACCACCTCCACCGTCCTGGCCGTGTCCGAGCTGCTCACGCCTGCCGGCTGGAAGCCCTGCTCGGGTCGGGTTCGGCTGACTGTCGAGGGGCGGCTCGACGGCCTGCACCACGGCGACTTGGTCCAGGTGGTCGGTCGGCTGGGGCGGCCGCACGGCCCGTCGAACCCGGGCGAGGTGGACCACGCGGGCCGGCTGCGCGACCAGCGGATCACGGCCGAGCTGCGGGTGAAGCGGTCGGCCGACGGGGCGGTCCGGCTCGAAGAGGGGTGGCGGGCGTCGCTGTTCGGCTGGCTAGCGGCGGCCCGGGGGTGGGGGAGCCGGGTGTTCGCGGAGTCGCTGCCGCCGGAGGAGGCGGCGCTGGCATCGGCCCTCCTGCTCGGCGACACGACGGCTCTCGACCGGGACGGCTGGGACCGGTACGTCCGGACCGGGGTGGTCCACGTCCTGGCCATCTCCGGCCAGCACCTGGTCATCCTGGCCGGGTTCGTGTGGTTCACGCTGCAAGTCGTCGGGGTTCGGCGGAGGAACGGGGCGTGGCTCGTCCTCGGGGTGATGGTGGCGTACACCCTCCTGACCGGCGGCCGGCCGTCGGCGGTCCGGGCGGCGGTGATGGTCGGGGTGGTGTGCCTCGGGCTGGTGCTGCGGCGGCCGGCCAACCGCGCCAACGCCTTCGCCCTGGCCTGGCTGGCGGTCGTCGGGCTCGACCCGGCCGACCCGTTCACGGCCGGCTGTCAGTTGTCGTTCCTGTCGGTGTTCGTGCTGATCTGGGGCCTCGGGCCGTGGCTGACCCCTCGCCCGTTAACGCCTCTGGAACAGCTCGTCGCCGAAAGCCGGTCGCCGTCGGAGAAAGCGGCCCGGTGGGTGATGCGGGTGATCGCCTCGGCCTTCCTCGTCAGTTTGGTGTTGTGTGCGGTGAACGCACCGCTGATCCTGGCCTGGCAGAACCTGGGAACACCCATCGGCGTGGTCCTCGGGCCGCCGCTGGTACTGCTCACGTCGGTCGCCCTCGTCGCCGGGTTCCTGCTGTTGTTCCTCTGGCCGGTCGCCCCGTGGGCCGCGTGGCCGTTCGCCCGGGCGGTCGAGTACAGCCTCCGCGGCTGCGAGTGGCTGGTCGGCCTGGCGGAGCGGGTGCCCGGCGGGTGGGTGTACGCGCCCGGCCCGGCCCCGTGGTGGCTCGTCGGGTTCTACGCGGGTGTCGTCGCGGCGGTGCTGCTCGACGGCCGGTGGCGACGGCGGGTTCTCGCCGGGCTGGTGGCGTGGGTCGCCTTCGGTCTCGTTCAGCCCTTCGACCGGCCGACCGGCGGCGAGCTACGGGTCACGTTCCTGGCCGTCGGCCACGGCGGCTGCGTGGTGCTGGAGACGCCCGACGGCCGGGTCCTCCTTTACGACGCCGGCACCCTCACCGGCCCGGACGTGGCCCGCCGGGTGGTCGCACCGTACCTGTGGAGCCGCGGCGTCTACCGGATCGACGAGGTGTTCCTGTCGCACGCCGACCTCGACCACTTCAACGGCCTGCCGGAGCTGCTGAAGCGGTTCCCGGTCGGGCGGGTGACGATGACCCCGTCGTTCCGGGACAAGCCGGCAGCGGGGGTGGCGGCGGTGCTGGCCGACCTCGACCGGCGGCGGACCGAGGTGCGGGTGGCCGCGGCCGGGGAACGCTTCGACGCCGGCGGTGGGGTGACGCTGGAGGTGCTGCACCCGCCGGTCGACGGCCCGCCCGGGAACGAGAACGCCCGTAGCCTGGTCCTGCTCGTGCGGCACGCCGGGCACTCGATCCTGCTGACCGGCGACCTGGAAGGGGCCGGGCAAGACGTGCTGACGCGGACCCCGGCGCCGCCCGTCGACGTGATGCTGGCCCCGCACCACGGGGCGGCCGGGGCGAACGCCGTCCGGCGGGGCGACGCGACGTTCTCGCCCGGGCCGATGGCGGCGTGGGCCAAGCCGCGGCTGGTGGTGTCGTCCCAGGCCGACCGGCCGACGCCGCACCTGGAGGCCGCCTACGGGGCCGTCTGGGACACCGCCACCGTCGGGGCGGTGACGGTGCGGAGCCACTCCACGGGGCTGGTGGCCGAGACGTTCCGGACCGGCGAGGTCCGGGTCGTTCGCCGGGGACGGTGAAAATGTCGCGAATGCCATTGACGTGGTCGCCGGGGGCGGGTAGAAGGTGATTTGTTATGCACTTCGCCCTCTCGGTCCTGTTCGCAAGGCGGTCACCAGCCAGGAGGCTGATCGCGCACCCGTCGGCGGTCGTGTGGTCTTAACCACCCGCGGCCGGGACACCCGATCGGAGGGACATCATGAAGAGCGTTGTGGCGGGGGGGGGGGCTGATCGTCGCCGCGCTGCTCGCGTCCGCGGGCAGGGCGGAGGGAGTTACATTCTGCAACGGGGCCAGCGTCACCAAGGCGGGCACCGGGCCGTGGACGGTCCTCGCCAAAGGCACCTGTGAACTGGACGCGGCCGAAAAGGGGCTGATCGGTTTCCAGTACTACGACATCGATCCGAACGCGAACAACAATTACGGCTTTACCAACACCCCCAAGGGTCCTCCCGCCCCGGGGGGTGGCCCCAAGGACTGGACCGGCAACTCGATGTCGCTGAGCGCCCAAGGTGCCTACACCAGCGTCTTCGTCATGCACTACGTCGACGCGCAGACGAAGGGACAGTTCAAGGCCGCCAACCAGCCGTATAACTTGCCCTAACTTGCCGCGAACTGGTCAACTGACTGACCGTCCGCGGCACGGGGTAGTTCCGCCGTAGCCGCGGACGGTCGTGACTCACGGGGTTCATCATGGCCGCACGTCGTAAGGCGCGCTACGTGGGGTTCACGCTGATCGAACTGTTAGTAGTGATCGGGATCATCGCCGTGCTGATCGGACTCCTTCTCCCAGCGGTCCAGAAGGTCCGTGAGGCAGCCGCGCGCGCGAAGAGCATGAATAATCTCAAGCAGATCAACCTCGCCACCCAACATTACGCGACCTCGAACGCGGACCATCTTCCGTCGATCAACGGGTTCAACTTCCACTCCCTCCGCTTCGAATGCTCCCTGATGATCGGGCTGATGCCCTACATCGAAGAAGGTAACCTCTACCGGGCGTATCAGGAACACTTCGGGCCGGGCGGCTGGGGATCGGAGTACGTGGTTAAGCCGTACATCAGTCCCGCCGACCCGACGTTGCGCGACCCGCCGGCGGCCATTGCGAGCTACGCCGCCAACGCGATCGCTTTCGCTCCCCGGTCGCGACTGTCCACCACGTTCGACGACGGCACCTCGAACACCATCGGGTATGCCGAACATTACTCCGACATTTGCGGCACCAGGGCATTTTACTGGGCTGAGAGGGATCAGATGCCTTTCTTCCCAGGCTACGACGGTCCTCGTTCCCGCCGCGCGACGTTCGCCGACAAGATGATGGGCGATGTCGTGCCGGTAACGGAGGGAGTATCGGCCGTCAGCCGGGGGTCGGTCGCAGGACTGACGTTCCAGGTTCGCCCACAAGTGGGAGATTGTGACCCGCGGGTCGCGCAGACGCCGCACGCAGGTGGTATGATCGTCGCTCTCATGGACGGGAGCGTTCGTACCCTCGCCCCGGGGATGACGGAGACGACGTACTGGTCGGCCGTCACTCCGGCTGGCGGCGAGGCCCTCGGAAGCGACTGGTAGTGGGCCGCAGGCGTATCATCGGGTTGAAGTCGACCCGCCGGTGGGCTCACTCCCCGCCGGCCGGGTTGTACTCCCGGGCGATCCGGACCATCGTGCCGGCGGCGAAGCACATCCCGGACAGCGTGACCGCCGCCACCCACGTTTCGGACTGGGCCAGGAAGGCGAACAGGTCGGCCCCCCAGACGACCCGCGGCCGCCTCGGTCGGTCGTCCCGGGAGATCAGCCGCAGCTCCTCGGCCGTCGGCTTCACCACCTCCCGCGGCACGGCATCCGCGATCACCACCTCCGGCTGGTTGACCTCGTAGGGCACGTCCTCCTCGTCGTCCACGAGCCGCCGCCGGGGCGGCTCCGGCTCGACCGCCTCGGCCACCACCCGCTTCCGCGGCTTGGGGTCGGCCGGCCGGTCGTCGAACCGTACGTCGTACCCGGTCAGCGGCCCCTCGTCGGGCGTCTGGATCGGCGGCAGGTCGCGGGGCTGGACGAATGCGGGGGCCTCGTCCTCCTCATCCGCCGCGGGCCGGGCCTGGGGTTCGTCCGCGGCCGGGCGGGGCTTCTTCTTCCGCTTCCGCCCGAAGAACGACTTGGTGTAGGCCAGGGCGTCGGCCAGCCGGCCGAGGAGTCGGGCGTACAGGTACAGCATCAGCACCAGGAACGGGCAGCCGACGACCAGGGTGGCGACGCCGTCGGCCCGGAAGACCAGGTAGAACGCTAACCCGAGCCCGGCCAGCGTCGCCCCGCTCAGCAGCATGAACCCGAGCACCACCGCCGGCTTGCGGGCCATCCGGTCGAACACCTCGGGCAATAGCGGCAGCCAGATCGTCGGCCCGCTCAGGGACGACAACTGGCTGACCGGGTAGCAGACCCAGAGGACGGCCAGCGGGACCGCGAACTTCAGCCACGTCGGGCCGTCCGGCCCGGCGAACGCCCGCCCGGCCAGCCACGCCGGGCCGAACCACAGCCCGCCCAGCCAGGCCAGGTAGAAGAACTTCCAGAAGTGGTCGAGGATCGGCTCGACCAGCCAGGTGACGCGGCGGGCCCCGGCGGCCGTGCTCTGGAGGACGGTCAGGTAGTGGTGGGCGGCGAACAGGGCGAACACGAACCCGAAGATGATGCTCCCGGTCAGGGCCGGGACGAAGATGACGGCGCGGAGGTCCATGCGGCGGCCCCGGGGCGGGAGTGCGGGTCATCGTATGGACGACCGCCGGCGGCCGCCGTTTCCCCGCCCCCGCGGCCGGGTCACGGCTTGCCGCGGTTCCGCCAGACCGTCAGCCCCGGCAGCGGCCGGGTCTTGTTCATGAAGCAGCCGCCGCTGACGACCAGGCTGGGGAGCCGGTCGCCCGGAAGGACGGCGGCGGCGCAGGCCAGGTGGTCGCACGCCCCCCGCTCCAGGACGTGCGGGGCGAACGTCCCGGGGGCCGTCTGCTCGTACAGCACGACCGCCGGCAGCCGGCGGGCCTCCCGGTCGGGGAAGGCGGACGCCGGCAGGTAGGCGACGGCGGCGAAGTCGATGTCGCCGTCCCCGTCGAAGTCGGCGGCCGTCGCCGCCATCACCCCCGGCAGATAACCGATCCGGTGGGGGACGAACGGCCGCTCCCCGCCGACGTTCTCCAGCCACTGCACCCCGTGGTACGGCTTGAGCACCGGCGGGGGGTCGAGCGAGTCGCCGTTCGGGTACAGGATGTCGAGGTCCCCGTCCCCGTCCACGTCCACCAGCACGATGCCGGACGACCCGAAGGACGGGAGGGGGGCGGCGTACAGGGTGACGGGGCGGAAGTGGCCCAGGCCGTCGTTCAGGAACGCGACCACCTGCTCGTGCTCCTGGCCGAACACGGCCACGAAGTCCGGCTTCCCGTCGCCGTTCAGGTCGGCCACCGGGACCTCGATCGCCCCGTGCCGGCGGTCGACCACCTCCGGCTCGAACCGGGGGGCGGCCCAGTCCTCGGTCCGGTTCCGCAGGAGGACGACCTCCCCCGTTTTCCGCCACCCGAAGACCGCGACCACCAGGTCCGTGTCCCCGTCCCCGTCGGCGTCGAGCGGCTGCACGTCGGTCACCCGCCCGACCCCGCCCAGCAGCACCACCGGCGGGTCGTAACCCCCGTCCCGCCGGCCGCGGAGCCAGACCACGCTGCCGGCCAGGTCGTCGGACGGGAAGTGGACGCCCATGTTCGACACCAGCACGTCCGGCACCCCGTCCCGGTCGAGGTCCGTCACCGTCACCCGGGCGGGGTACGACCCGGTGCCGATCGGCCGCCACACGGCCTCGTCCCCGCCCAGGTCGGCCGCCAGGATTTGGTGCGTCCGGGCGTCGCAGGTAACAAACGTGCCGCCCGGGGTGCCGAGGGCGGCCGCCGGCCGGACGCAGGTGACGATCGGCCGCGGGTCGGGGCCGGGCAGCCGGTCGGCCTGCCGGTCGAACCGGACCGGGAGGCGGTGGGAGTCGGCGGGCAGGGCCGGCGGCGGCAGCTCCTCCGGGCTGTGGGCCTCGAAGTACCGGAGGACGGCCTCGGCCGGGGGGGCCGAGCGGGTCAGCCCGGCCTCGGCCATGAACTGGTAGGCTTGGGCGATCTCGGGCCGCCAGGCCGACCGGGGGAAGCTGTCCGGCGCCGGGTAGGCGTGGCAGCGGGTGCAGAAGTCGTGGACCACGGCCGGGTCGGCGGCCTCGGCCGGGCCCGCCCCGGCCGGCGGCGGGGCTTCCCACAGGTAGACGTAGCCGAGCAGGGAGGGGATCAGAATCCCGGCTGCGGCGACGGGCCATAACATCCGGCCGCGGAGGGGCATCGTCCGGTTCCCGGAAGGCGGGGCCGCCCGACGGCGGCCGGCACGGGGTGCCACACCCCGGCCCCTATCGAGTGTACACGACTGCGGGTGTCGGTGCTACGCCGGCGGACCGCCCGAGCCGTCGGACCGGGATTCATCCCCCGGCCCGCTTGACCTTGTAGCCCATTTCTTCGAGCACGGCGGCGATCCGGTCGCGGTGGTCGCCCTGGATTTCGATCCGGGCGTCCTTGACCGTCCCGCCGGTGCCGCACTTACCCTTGAGGGTGGTGGCCAGCTCGTGCATCTGGTCGACGGTCAGCGGCAGGTCGAACACGGTGGTCACACCCTTGCCCCGGCGGCCGGCCGTCTCCCGCCCGACCCGGACGGTGTGGGCCTTCTTCGGCGGCGGGGGCGGGACCGGCTTCGGGGCGTCGGCCACCACCCGCCCGCCGAGTAGCCGGGCCACCAGCCCGGCCACCGCCTCGCCGGTCGAGGCCGCCGCGTCCCAGTATTCGACCGTCGCGGCCGGGTACGCGGCCAGCGCCGGGTCGACCCGGCCGCGATCGCAGCCGATCAGGACGGAGGCAGTCGTCACGTCGGCTTCGGTCACTCCCGGCGTGCCGTCCACGGCCACGACCCGGGCGTCCCACGGCAGGCCGAGTCTTCCCGCGACGGCGGCGAACTCGGCGGCCGCGGCCCGGCCCCGGTCGGCCGCCCCGGCGTCGAGGAACAGCACCACCTTCCGCCCGGCCTTCGCCATGTCGCCCTCCGAGGTGGGATTCTAGCCGGCCGCTACCGGCCGGCCGCCGCCGGGGGTATGATGGCCCCTCTCACCCGGAGCGAGGGGCGAACATGGTCCGCATCGGGATCGTCGGCGTCGGCTTCATGGGCCGCATCCACTACCTCGCCGGCCAGCCGCTGGCCGGGGCGAAGGTGACGGCCATCTGCTCCCGCGACCCGGCCAAGCGGGCCGGCGATTGGTCCAACACCCGCGGCAACTTCGGCCCCGAGCCCGGCCGGGTCGACCTCGCCGGCGTCAAGGCCTACGCCGACGTGGCCGAGCCGCTCGCGGACCCGGAGATCGATCTGATAGACATCTGTACCGTCACCGACCAGCACGCCCCGCTCGCCGTCCGGGCCCTCGACGCCGGCAAGCACGTCCTCGTCGAGAAGGCCATCGCCCTGTCCCCGGCCGACGCCGACGCCATGCTCGCGGCTGCCAAGCGGAACGGCAAGCTGCTGATGGTGGCCCACGTCCTGCCGTTCTTTCCGGAGTTCAAGTTCGCCGCCGAGGCCATCCGTTCCGGGAAGTACGGGAAGGTGCTGGCCGCCCACCTGACCCGGGTGATCGCCCGGCCGGACTGGTCGGCCGACATCGGCGACGCGGCCAAGACGGGCGGCCCGGCCGTCGACCTGCACATCCACGACACCCACTTCATCGGGCTGGTCTGCGGCGTGCCGAGGGAGGTGTTCGCGGTCGGCACGGTCGAGGGGGATGCCGTCACTTACCTGACCACGTCGTACCTGTACGGACCGGGTGGGCCGGCAGTGACGTGTTCAAGCGGGGCGGTGTGCATGCCCGGCCGGCCGTTCGTACACGGGTTCGAGATCTACCTGGAGAAGGCCACCCTGGTGTACAGTTCCGCCGGCCCGGCCCTCACCCTGCTGACGGCCGACGGCAAGTCCGAGCAGCCGGCCGTCACCGGGAGCGGCGACCCGCTGGCCGCGTTCACCGACGAGCTGCAAACCGCCGTTGAGGCCATCAGGACCGGCCGGGAGCCGGCGTTGCTGAGCGGCCGGCTCGCCCGGGACGCACTCGTCCTCTGCCACCGGGAGATCGAGTCGGTCAAGACCGGCCGGCCGGTCGCCGTCGGGTAGTTCCCCAGTTTGCCCGCCTTCCCCGACCGGAACCGCCGACCCCGGTTCCGGACGTTCGCCGGCTGGTAATCTGCACCGGTTGGCGCGGACCTGCCAACCCTGCCGATTTCTCCGGCAGCCCGCAAGCGGGCGAACCGGGGCAAGCGGGAGGGCGGGCGATGGCCGGGAAGCGGTGGCTCGGTTTGGTCGGCCTGGCAACCCTCCTGGCCAACGCCGGGTGCGTCACCTGTTGCCACGAGGCGTCGAAGGTCGGGTACGACGCCGGGCCGGGTTGCGCCGTCCCGCTCTGTGACCGCCAGAAGGTTTACGCCGTCCTCGTGAACGGGCTCACCCCGGGCGGGTCGGCCGGGCTCGACGCCCTCCGCGACCGGCTGGCCGAGCGGGGCTTCACCAAGGTCTACGTCGCCCAGGTCGTCCACGCCGGCTGGCTCGAGCGGGAGATGGCCCGGGTCTGCGCCGACGAGCCGGGGGCCCGGTTCGTGGTCGTCGGGTACGACCTCGGCTGCGTCGCGGCCAAAGACATCGCCGAGCGGATGGCCGCCGCCGGGGTGCCGGTCGACGCGCTGGTCTACCTGGACCCGGCGGGGGTGAAGACCGGGGCGGTCGTCAGCCGGACCGTCGCGGTCCGCTCCGGCGGGGCGACCGCTCCCGTCCCGCACACCGAGACCGTCTACGTCCCGTCGGCCGGCCACTTCGACCTGCCCGGCTGCCACGCCTCGGTGGAGGCCGTGTACCGCCAGATGGCCGACGCGGCGTTCCGGGTCGTCCACCCGCCGGTGCTCGGCCCGGCCGTCACCCTCTACGAGCACGCCCCGGTGGTCCCGTTCTACCCGGCCGAGGCCGGCCCCGAAACGCTCGGTTCGCCGGCCGGCGGGCTGGCCCCGGTCGATACCCCCACCCGCGTCGGCCCCTACGGGGTGCCGTGGCCGGGCCAGCGGGAGGGCCGGCCGCTGCCGATGCCGCGGAAGGCCGAGGGGCTGTGACTCGCCGCCGGGGACGGCCCGGCGTTCAATAGCCCGATGAAGCTGAAGCAGCGGCCGGACGACTTCGTGGTCGAGGAGCGGACCGACGCGGCCCCCGGCCCGGCCGGGGAGTTCGCCTTCTACCGGCTCGACAAGACCGGCTGGACCACCCCCGACGCCCTGGCCGTCGTCCGCCGCCGCTGGCAGCTCGACTTCCGCCGGCTCTCCTACGGCGGGCTGAAGGACCGGCACGCCGTCTCGTCCCAGCACTTCACCGTCTACCGCGGGCCGGAACGCGGCCTCGAACAGGACGGCATCCGGGTGACGTACCTCGGCCGGCGGGCCGGGCCGTTCACCGCCGCCGACATCCGGGCCAACCGGTTCCGGATCGTCCTCCGGTCGATGTCCGGAGCCGACATCGCGGCCGCCGAACGGGCCCTGGGCGAGGTCGGCGCGGCCGGGCTGCCGAATTACTTCGACGACCAGCGGTTCGGGTCGGCCGGCGGGGCGGACCAGTTCGTCGCCCGGGAGATGGTGTTCGGCCGGTTCGAGGCGGCGCTGAAGCTGGCCCTGGCCGCCCCTTACGAGTACGACCGGCCGGCCGCCAAGAGCGAGAAGCAACTCCTGCGTGATAAGTGGGGTGACTGGCCGGCGCTCAAGGCCGAACTCCCGAAGGGCCACGCCCGGAGCCTGGTCGATTACCTGGTCCACCACCCCACCGACTACAAGGGGGCGGTGGCCCGGCTCCGGCCCGACCTCCAGGGGTTGTACCTCGCTGCGTACCAGAGCTTCCTCTGGAACCGGGTGCTGGCCGCGTGGCTGACCAGGCACCTCCCGGCCGCCGACCTCGCCGGGGTGGACCTCAAACTCGGCCGGGTGCCGGTCCCGGTGCGGGTGTCGGACGAGGCCCGCCCGACCTGGCAGGGGCTGACCCTCCCCCTGCCGTCCGCCCGGGTGAAGCCCGACCAGGCCGCCGAGTGGGCCGGGCTCGTCGAGGGGGTGTTGCGAGACGAGGGACTGACCCTGGCTGAGCTGCGGGTGAAGGGGTTGCAGAAGCCGTTCTTCTCGAAGGGAGACCGGCCCGGTTGCGTCCGTCCCGAGGGGGTCGAGCACCAGACCGGACCGGACGACCTGAACCGCGGCCGGCTCCTGCTCCGCCTGGGGTTCGACCTGCCCCGCGGGAGCTACGCCACCATGCTCGTCAAGCGGATCACCGCCGTCGGGCCCCTCGATGTTATACCCCCCCTCCCCCCCACTTTCGACGCGGAACACTGAGCCACTTTCGGCATCGGAGTTTAGGTGCTGCTCGTGCCGGGCCGGGCTGTCAAGCTCGGTCGCCAGATTGGCCAGAACCCGTGACAGGGACGCGAGTTCCGACGCGGACCGACCGATCCCGTACCCCGTCACGCTCGCCGCCACTCGCCAGGCGGCGGAGACCCCGCCGACCGCCGCGAGCCCGATCAGGGTCGTCGAGAGGAGCATCGTCTCCCGCATGACCTGTCTCCCCGTCACCCGGGCTGGGCGACCTGCATATTTTATACATAAGTTCACTAATATTCGAGGTCGGTAGCCGCAATGTGGAGTTGGGTCAGGACGCCTCGGGCAGCCGGGGGAGGGGGTACGATGGACTGGTACGACGCGGCCGGCGAGTATTACCGGCTGGCCGGCTACGAGTGGGAGGCGCTACCGGCCGACTGGCGCCGGGAGTTGGTCGCGTTAAAGCTCATCAGCCGGGGCGTGCCCAACGGCGGGTACTTGCAGTTCTACGCCAACAACGGCCGGGCGGTGGCGGCACTCGCCCGGAGGGCGCTCACGCTGATCGGGGCGCACCGGATGGCCGAGATCGCCGGCCACTGCCAGGCCGTCATCGACGAACACGCCCCGGACGGGTGGGACGGCGACGACGACCGCTTCCGGCTGATGCCGAACGAGGTGTTGGGCCGCGACGGGACGGTCCTCGAGGAGGCCGGGTCGCCGCTCCCCGAGTCGGTGATGGGCCGGTTGCGTGAACTCTCCTACGAGTTCATGGACTACCCGGACGACGTGGGCGACCAGGCCGAGGCGTACTACCGGCCGCTGATCGACCGCGACCCGCCGGCCGGGCCGGCGGGGTAGGGCGGGGCGGGGCGTTCGCCTCGGCGGTCGGGCGGCGGGCCCGCGGCTCGGAGATTGCGACTTGTCACACGTTGCGGCTCGCCGACACGCGGTTACAATCGTCGGAAGTTGCCGAGGATGTCCGACATGTGCAGGCTGGCACTACCAGGACTCGTCGCGTGCTGTCTCGCCGGGTGCTCCACGAAGAACGGGCCGGACCCGGATCGCGGCCAACCGGCGCGGCCGGACATCACCGAGTACCGGACGGACGGTGCCGGGGTTCGGCTGGCCGTCCACCCCGCCGTCAACGAGCAGAAGTCCGGTGCGGTCGAGTTCTACGCCGACGGACACCTCTTCGCCAACGAGCGGCAGGAGGCCCGGTACTACCGGCCGGATCAACAGGTCGGGGGCCTGCGGGTGGAAAGCGTGGAGGTGGAGCCGACCCACGCGACCAATCACGTCCGCGCGCGGTTCCCGGCCGCCGACCGGGACAAGATCCGGGCGTTCGCCGCCGCCCACCCGGAGACCCCGTTCTTCGGCCTCCGGTTCGAGTCGACCCCCGCCGGCAAGGCGTCCGAGGGGGTCACGCGGAACGAGGTCATCTTCTGGATCTTCCGCGTGAAGGACATCAGGGACGACGGTACGCTCGACCTCTCCCAGTCGACCCCCGAGGAAGGCCACGCGCTGGCACGACGGCTCGTCGGAAAGTAGCCGCACGTCGGGGGGGTAATACGGTTCGCGGGGAAGACCGGCCGGGTTGGCGTCCCGGCTTCAGCCGGTCCGACGCCCGCACCGGCTGAAGCCGGGACGCCAACCCGGAAGACAAGACCTGGGAACCGTATGATTCGTGACCCCGGCGGCCGGCCAGTCCCGCCCTACCGGTTACCCATCACCAACTCCTTGAACGTCCCGCAGATGATGCCGGCCGTTTGCGGGCCGACGCTGTTCTCCTCCCCGTACTGGGCCTTCTTCCGGCCGTAGCAGAACGGCGGCTTGTCGTCCCACTGCCGCTTCGGGACGAAGTACCCCAGCTCGTCGTTGCCCAGCCCGATCAGCATCCGGTGCTTCCCCTTGAACTGCGCGTACACGGCCGGCTCGACCGGGGCGTCGGGGAAGTCGGCCCCGGCCTCGGCCGGGTCGGGGACCTTGCCCAGAACCAGCTCCGGGTAGATTTCGCCCGGGATGACCGCCACGTCCAACTCGCCGAGCTTCAGGTAGCCGACCTCCGACTTCACCGCCACCGGCTTGGCCACGTCCTTCGTCCCGACGAACTGCTCCGGCGTCGGCTTCCCGCCCCACTCGTACAGCGGCCGGTCGAGGGTGCCGACCTGCCAGCCGAGCCGGTAAAGCGGGTTGCCGACCGGGACGAGGACGGCCCGGGTGCGGACCTCGAACGGCGTCAGGGTGACGGGCACCGCCGCCGATAGGGCCTTGTCGGCGAGCTGGCCGACGAGTGCGCCGTACCGCTCGGCCTTCTCGAAGGTGCCGTCCTTCAATTCGGCCCCGGCCGCGTCCGTGACCGACAGCCCGAGGGTGGTCATCAGCCCGCCGACGGTGCCGGTGAAGTAGGCCACCGGGCACTTCTGCGACGCCCGCAGGTGCTTCACGGTGTAATGAACGAAGTCGGCGGTGACGGCCGTGTTCTTGCTGTCCAGGGCCTCCGGGTGGCAGTTCCACTGGACCAGCACCCCGAGCGGGTCGCCGGTCTTCGGGTCGGCGAACCGGATCGCCACGAGTTCGTCGTGCTTGACGACCGGCAGGCGGTTGTCGTTGAGCAGCTCCGGTGCGGCGGCCGTGCCGATCCGGGCCACGGCCGGCTTGCGGGCCGCGTCGGCGTCCTTCACCGCCTTGACGCACCCGGCCACGAGTTTCGTGAGGTAGTCCGGGTCGATGCCGGACTGGAACGGCGACGGCCCCCACAGGCCGAGGGTGTCCGGCCCCTCGTGGTTGTGGGTGGCCGAGACGAGGACGTACTTGAACCCCGGCAGCTCGGCCCGGACGCGCTCGACGGTCGGCAGGAACAGCCCGACCACGTCCACCGAGACGAGGGCGATGCGGGCGTCGCCGTCGGCCAGGACGACGGCCCGGGCGGTGATCGGGTCGTGGACCGACTTGGCCTTGCGGTCCTGCCCGAACCCGGCCAGGTAGACCGGCTTCTTGCCGAGTTCGGGGGTGACGTCGACCTCCGCGAACCCGACCGAGAGTTCGCCGGCCGGGGCAGCGAGGGGCGTGAGTCCGAGGGCGAGAATGACGAGCGGGCGGGACACGATCGACCTCCGGGAGGGATGGCGGCCGGGGTGGTGTAGGGCGGGTCGAGCCGGTCCGCCAGGACCGGTGAGGCCTGCCATT
>JAIEQO010000499.1 GCA_019747655.1 Gemmataceae bacterium
GGCCGGCGTGCCGCTGGCGTTCGCCGCCGCCCGGCACCGGTTCCGCGGCCGCACGCCCGCCACGGCCGTGGCCCTGCTCCCGGGGTTCGTCCCGCCGGCCGTCCTCGGGCTCGGGCTCCTGCCCCTGCTCTACCTCGCCGGGCTCTACGGCTCGCCGGTCGGCCTCGTACTCGCCCACGGGCTGCTCGGGCTGCCGGTGGTGTACCTGGTCGCCCGGAACCACCTC
This sequence comes from Gemmataceae bacterium, assembly GCA_019747655.1. Taxonomy (GTDB): domain Bacteria; phylum Planctomycetota; class Planctomycetia; order Gemmatales; family Gemmataceae; genus Urbifossiella. The sequence continues at coordinate 227 of JAIEQO010000499.1, forward strand.
GACCAAACCCCGCCCGACCTGGAGGCCGCCGCCCGGGGCCTCGGGGCCAGGCCCTGGCAGGTCGCCCGGCGGGTGACACTGCCGCTCCTGCGGCCGGCGCTGCTGGCCGGGGCCCTGGCCGCGTTCGTTACTTCGCTGAACGAGGGGATGGTGTCGCTGTTCGTCGCCGGCGAGGCCCGGCCGACGCTGCCGGTGGTAGTTTGGAACGAACTCCGGTTCGCGGTCTCGCCGAAGGTGGCGGTGGCGTCTTGCGCCAGCACCCTGGCGGCCCTGGCGGCGGTCGCGGCGGCGTACCGGGTGTTCGGCCGCTGACCGCCGGCTTATCATCACCGGGTCGGGCCCCCGACCCGAACCCGCCTGCTTCACCCGCCGTCCGTAGCTGTGGCCCCGGAACCCCGCCGCATGACCGTCCGCACCCGCTTCGCCCCGAGCCCGACCGGCTACCTGCACATCGGCGGGGTCCGGACCGCCCTGTTCAACTGGCTGTTCGCCCGGAAGCACGGCGGGCAGTTCATCCTGCGGATCGACGACACCGACCAGCAGCGGAACGTGGCCGAGGCCCTCCAGCCGATCATCGACGGCTTCCGCTGGCTCGGGCTCGACTGGGACGAGGGGCCGGAGGTCGGCGGGCCCCACGGCCCGTACTCCCAGTCGCAGAAGCTGCCCCGGTATCAGGAGGCCGTCCGGCAGCTCCTGGACAAGGGGCTGGCGTACTGGGACTACGCCACCCCGGAGGAGACGAAGGCCGAGATGGAGGCGGCCGAGAAGGAGAGGCGGCCGAAGATTTACAGCCGGCGGTGGACGGCCGAGACCGACGCCGACCGGAAGCGGTTCGAGGCCGAGGGCCGCAAGGGTTCGGTGAAGGCGAAGATGCCCCGGGATGGCGTCTGCCGATTCACCGACCATGTCCGCGGGATCGTCGAGGTGCCGTGGGCCGGTGAGCAGGACACCGTCATCCAGCGGTCGGACGGGTCGGTGACGTACAACCTGGCCAACGTGGTCGACGACTTCGACATGAAGATCAGCCACGTGATCCGGGCGGAAGAGCACCTGGCGAACACGCCGCGGCAGATCTTCATGCTGGAGGGGCTGGGCTACCCGCGGCCGGAGTACGCCCACCTGCCGTTCGTCGCCGAGCCGCCGATCAAGGGCGGTGGCAAGAACAAGCTGAGCAAGCGGAAGATCGCCAGCTACCTGACCAACGCCGAGTTCAAGAAGGTCTACGACCACGGGAAGGCGGTCGCCGACCGACTCGGGTTGAGGGGAACGCCGGAGACGTTCAACCCGGTCCTCACCGACTTCTACCAGACCGTCGGCTACCTGCCGGCGGCCGTGCTGAACTACCTCGTCCTGCTCGGCTGGTCGCTGGACGGCTCGACGGAGGAGTTTGCCGTCGCTCAGATGAAGGAGCTGTTCTCGCTGGAGCGGGTGACGAAGGGGGCGGCCAGCTTCGACGCGAAGAAGCTGTTCGCCTTCCAGGAGCGGGCGATGGTTGCGCTGCCGACGGCCGAGAAGGTGGCGATGGTGACGCCGTACCTCGTCCGGGCCGGCTTCACGCCCTACCCTGCGATGGTGACGGCGATCGTGGAGGCGGCCGGCCCGCGGCTGAAGGTCGCCGGCGACATCCTCGATTACACCGAGTTCTTCGCGGCCGACGACCAACTCGTGTACGACCCGAAGGCGGTCGCCGAGAACGTGACGGGCGAGCCGGCGGCCGGCTGGGTGGTCGGGCTGCGGGAGGTTCTGGCCACGACCGAGCCGTTCGACGTGCCGACACTCAAAGCCGCCGTCGAGGCGTTCGCCGCCGCCCGCGGGGCGAAGCTCAAGCCGGTCAGCCAGACGCTCCGGGTCCTCGTGACCGGCAAGGAGGTCGGGTTCGGGACGTTCGACACCCTCGCCCTCCTCGGCCGCGAGCGGTGCCTGGCCCGGATCGATGGTATCATGGGGGAAAAGGGGGACCACTCATGAAGGTCGCCATCCGGTTCACCGACCGCGAAGAGCTAAAGGCCCTCGCCGTCATCTACCGGCACTCCCCGGCGATGGTGCTGCCCGGGCGAACCTACATCCTCGACGACCGGGCGGTCGAGGCGCTGCGGGCTGCGGGGGTGAAGTTCACCGAGGTCAGCCGGGAGGCCGACACCCCCGGTCCGGAGGAGGTGGCCGCGGGTGAAGCGTTATGAGTACGACGTGTTCGTCCCGCTCACCTTCAACGACGGGACGCCCGTCCCACTCGCCGTCCTCCGGGGCTACCAGGAGCGGCTGCTGGACGAGTTCGACGGGCTAACGGTTTTCCCCCAGGCCAACCACGGCTTCTGGCGGATGGGCGGCGTCACATACCGGGACGAGATCATCATCTTCCGGGTGGTCGGCTCGGCCCGTCGGACCGCCCGGCGGTTCCTGACGAAGCTCAAGGAAGAACTCGAGCGCGACCTGCGGCAGGAAGAAATCCTCGTCGTCGAGCGGGACATCGACACACTCTGACGACCGCGGCTCGCCCGTACAATACCCGGACCTCTCGCAGACGCCGAACGCCGAGACCGCAATGGCCAAGACCGCGGACCCGACGCCCGAGAAGCCCGACGGCCCGTCGCTCAACTTCATCCAGGAGATCGTCGAGGAGCACAACCGCTCCGGGCGGTTCGGCGGCCGGGTCCACACCCGGTTCCCGCCCGAGCCGAACGGCTACCTCCACCTCGGCCACGCCAAGAGCATCTGCCTGAACTACGGCCTCGCGGTCAAGTACGGCGGGAAGTTCAACCTCCGCTACGACGACACCAACCCGACCACCGAGGAGCAGGAGTACGTCGACTCGATCCGCGAGGACGTCCGCTGGCTCGGGGCCGACTGGGAGGGCCGCGAGTTCTACGCCAGCGACTACTTCGGGCAGCTCTACGACTGGGCCGAGAAGCTGGTCCGCGAGGGGAAGGCGTTCGTCTGCGACCTGACCGCGGACGAGATGGCGAAGTACCGCGGCGACATCAAGGGCGGCAAGGAGAGCCCGTACCGGAACCGGTCGGTGGACGAAAACCTCGACCTGTTTCGGCGGATGCGGGCGGGCGAGTTCCCGGACGGGGCCAAGACCCTCCGCGCCAAGATCGACATGGCCTCGCCGAACTTCCACCTCCGCGACCCGATCCTGTACCGGATCATCCACGCCGAGCACCACCGCACGGGCGACGAGTGGTGCATCTACCCGATGTACGACTGGGCGCACGGCGAGTCCGACTCGATCGAGGGCATCACGCACTCGATCTGCACGCTCGAGTTCGAGATCCACCGGCCGCTGTACGACTGGTACGTGCAGGCACTGGGCATCTACGCCCCCCAGCAGATTGAGTTCGCCCGGCTCAACCTGTCGTATACCGTGCTGAGCAAGCGGCGGCTCATCCAGCTCGTCAAGGACGGCCACGTCCGCGGCTGGGACGACCCGCGGATGCCGACCCTCTCCGGCGTCCGCCGGCGGGGTTACACCCCCGAGGCCATCCGCAAGTTCTGCGAGCGGATCGGGGTGTCGAAGTTCAACGGCGTCATCGACGTGTCGTGGCTCGAAGACGCCCTCCGGGAAGACCTGAACAAGACGGCCCCGCGGGCGATGGCGGTGCTGCGGCCGCTCAAGGTCGTCATCGAGAACCACCCCGAGGGGCAGGTCGAGGAACTGGACTGCATCAACAACCCCGAGGACCCGGCGGGCGGGTCGCGGAAGGTGCCGTTCGGGCGGGTGCTGTACATCGAGCAGGACGACTTCCGCGAGGACCCGCCGAAGGACTTCTTCCGCCTCGCCCCGGGCAAGGAGGTCCGCTTCCGCTGGGCGTACTTCGTGAAGTGCGTCTCGGCCGTCAAGGACGCCAACGGCAAGGTGGTCGAACTCCGCTGCACCTACGACCCGGCGACCAAAGGCGGCGACGCCCCGGACGGCCGGAAGGTGAAGGGCACGATCCACTGGGTCTCGGCCGGTCACGCCGTCGACGCCGAGGTCCGGCTGTACGACCACCTGTTCGCCAAGCCCGACCCGGACGACGCCCCCGAAGGCAGGACGTACCTCGACAACCTGAACCCGAAGTCGCTCGAAGTCCTCACCGGCTGCAAGCTGGAGCCGAGCCTGGCGGCCGCCCCGGTCGGCCGCACGGTCCAGTTCGAGCGGCTCGGGTACTTCTGCGTGGATAAGGACTCGGCCCCGGGCAAGCTCGTCTTCAACCGGGCCGTCACCCTGCGGGACACCTGGGCCAAGATCGAGAAGAAAGGCAAATGAGCCGCACGATGAAGACGACGAAGATCGATCAAGACCGGAGTTTTGTTCCGATCGTGCCTTGATCGATCTTGATCGTGCGGCTGCGTCTTCGAGGTGACTCCATGGACACGATTAGCGTGGCCGACGCCCGGAAGGCCGAGGCCGTCGGCAAGCACGTCCTGCTCCGCGGCTGGGTCCGGACCCGTCGCGACTCGAAGGGCGGGTTCAGCTTCGTCGAGGTGAACGACGGGTCGTGCCAGGGGAACGTCCAGGTCGTCGCCCCCGGCGAGCTGCCGAACTACGAGGCCGTCGTCAAGCACCTGCACACCGGGGCCAGCGTCGCCGTCGAGGGCGAGGTCAAGGCCTCGCCGGCCAAGGGCCAAGCCACCGAGGTGCTGGCGTCGAAGCTGGAGCTGGTCGGCGACGCCGACGCCGAGGCGTACCCGCTCCAGAAGAAGGGCCACTCGTTCGAGTTCCTGCGGACCATCGCACATTTGCGACCGCGGACCAACACGTTCGGGGCCGTCGCCCGGCTCCGCCACCGGGTCTCGAAGACGATCCACGACTTCTTCGACGAGCGGGGCTTCTTCTACGTCCACACCCCGGTCATCACCGCCAGCGACTGCGAGGGGGCCGGCGCCCTCTTCCGCGTCTCGACCATCGACCCGGACGCCCCGCCGAAGGCCGAGGGCAAGGTCGACTACACCAAGGACTTCTTCGGCAAGCCGTCCTACCTGACGGTCAGCGGCCAGTTGCAGGTCGAAGGGTTCGCCTGTTCGCTGGGGAAGGTCTACACCTTCGGGCCGACGTTCCGGGCCGAGAACTCGAACACCCCCCGGCACCTGGCCGAGTTCTGGATGATCGAGCCGGAGATGGCCTTCTACGACCTCGCCGACAACATGGCCCTGGCCGAGGCGTTCCTCAAGCGGATCATCACCGACGCCCTCTCCCACTGCGGCGAGGACCTGAAGTTCTTCGCCGAGCGGGTCGACAAGGAGGTCATCACCCGGCTCGAACACGTCCGCGACAACCCGTTCCTCCGGGTGTCGTACACCGAGGCGGTGGACATTCTGATGAAGTCCGGCAAGACGTGGGAGTTCCCGGTCGCCTGGGGCAACGACCTGCAGAGCGAGCACGAGCGGTTCCTGACCGAGCAGCACTTCAAAAGCCCGGTCATCCTGTACGACTACCCGCGGACCCTGAAGCCGTTCTACATGCGGGTGAACGACGACGGCCGGACGGTCCGGGCGATGGACGTGCTGGTCCCCGGAGTCGGCGAGATCATCGGCGGCAGCCAGCGGGAGGAACGCCTCGACGTGCTCGAAGGCCGGATGCGGGAGCAGGGCCTCGACCCGCACGCCTACGACTGGTACCTCGACCTGCGGCGATACGGGACGGTGCCGCACAGCGGGTTCGGCCTCGGGCTGGAGCGGACGATCCTGTTCCTGAGTGGGATGGCCAACATCCGCGACGTGATCCCCTTCCCCCGAACCCCGGGCAGCGCCGAGTTCTAACCGGCCGCCCTCCCCCCGAACCCGGCGGGGGCCGGGCGGGTCATTGCGGAAGAGGCTGGTGCTCGGGGGGTGGAAACCCGGCCGCAGGGTGCTAGGATAACGTCCCCGCCCACGGCTGGAGCGGTGACGACGGGCAGTTAGCTCAGTTGGTAGAGCGAGCGACTGAAAATCGCTAGGTCCCCAGTTCAACCCTGGGACTGCCCACTCCGGAACCCCTGGAAATTCCAGGGGTTCCGTCGTTATTCGATTTCCTTGTGCCGTCACCGAGCCGTACTCCGCCACACTATCGCCACACTACTAAACAAGAAAGAATAATTGTCATAATAAGATTTCAATAATTGTTGAAACACGGTTTCATTTTCCCGCCCCGCCAACTCCAGGGTCCCGAGGGTTCGGGGTCAGATCAGGCAACGTGGCGGTCCCAACACTCGTGTCCGCCGTGAGCCCCCGTTCCCAACCAATCCTGGCCGGCTTCGTGCTACACGATCTGTGGCCGAATTAACCCGGCGTTTGGTGTGACCAGAAAACCTGGCCACAAGTTGGGCTGCCGACCCACTACCCGGCTTCACGACCACCTTCTCGTGTACGCCCGCCGTCTTCGATCTCGATTCAGAATTTCCGCAACTCGGCCGAGTGTTCACAAGGAAAATACTAAGATTTTTCTGTCTTTGTGCCGATTATAATAGCGTGACGAATGCCCCGGGAAATCGTCACTTGTCGGCGGTCAGACCCGCTCCTGGGTCCGAGCTGGCCGGAAAAATTCTCTGCTAAATTATTCTATTTAGCAGAACGATCGACTATATAACGTTGAGCCACGGTTCTTAAGGAATTCCATGACGACCTCGTTCCTCACCTGCATGGAAGTGTCCCGCCGCCTGGGCGTCGGATTTTGGAGAGTCCGCTACGCCCACGACGCCGGCCACGTCCCGGCACCGGCCAAGATCGGCGGCACCCGCTTCTACGGCGAGGAGGATGTTCGGCGGCTCGAACACTATTTCGCTCTGGAAGGCGGTGACGATGTGCGGCCAGTTCGAGATCGACAGCAAGCAGTACCCCATCTGGCTGAATCGGAAGGGATACGCTTGTGTGGCCCTGGAGGTCGGAGGCAAGATGCGGGCGTTCCTCCTGCACAGGCTGGTCTGGGAGCGGGCCAACGGCCCGGTCCCTGACGGTCACGATCTCCACCACCTCGACCACGACAAGACCAACTGGCGGCTCGACAACCTGGCGGTGGTGGAACGGGCCGCCCACCAGCAGTACCACCGGGACTTGAGATTCACAGATAAGAACAACAAAGCGGGGAACGACGACGTGACCAACTCGGCCCCCAACAACCTGCCCGGGAACGGGACCCCATGAAGAAAGGAACGCCGCCGGCTGGAACCGGCGGCGTCTCGGAAGGTGATCGTGACGGCGACCACAACAGTATGTAGCAGCCAGACCCCGGAAACACCCCGAGATGCTTACAGGGCATGCCGGTTCAAGCGGTTCACGACCGACGGCCGGCCGATCTCCTGTCGGTCCCCCCGGTGCCCGAACCCCCTCTGCCGCCGCAAGCACGCCGAGAAGGAGTCGGCCATCCTGATCCGGTCGTTCCGGGATAAACCGCCGGACTACTGCTTCACGATCAAGATCGAGGACGACGAACACACCCCGGACGTGCGGATGGCCTCGTACCTCAAGCCCTTCGCCCAGCGGTTCCGGGATTTCCGCAAGGCGAACCGGGTCGAAATCGAGTACGACATCCGGCTGGAGTTCGACGAGTACGGCCAGCCGCACGGACACCTGACTGTCATCACCCCGCTCGGCTGGACCGTGTGGAAGATGAAGGACACGGTGAGGGGCTGGTGGTTTGCGTCCTGCGGGGGCCGCCCGGTCAAGGTGTATTGTGACTGGGTGAAAGACCCCACCGCCCACGCCAACTACGTCACCAAGAACCTTAAGGACCGCCGTGGTGTATTTCAGCCTCCGGACGACTGGAACGGCCGGACGTGCCGCTTGAACTGGCAGTCGAAGAACTTCCTCACGAAGCCGAAGAAGACGCTGTGGAAGGAGCAGATCGAGGAGTGGTATCCCCGGCCGCCCCAGCCCGACCCACCGCCGGAGCAGCAGGCCGGGCCGGAACCGGTCAGTGAACCACCCCAGCAACCTCGCCGTCGGTGGCATCCTCCAGGTCGAAATCCATCCACCAAACCAAGTCGTCCAAATCGATGGCCGAGTTGTCCCGCACGTCTTCGTCCAGGACTCCGTGTTCCGCCTGCCAGTGGGCGACCACCTGCCGGGCCTCCTCGGTGGACGAGCAGTATTGGCTCCGCACTCGGCGGTGTGTGTCGTCTTCGATGCGGCCGAGCAGGAGGTGGAGCATCGAGCCCCACCGGTTCAGGTAAATCACGGTCTTCACAGCGGTCCTCCATCAGGGGGATCGAAACCGACCCCAGGATACGAGGGCCGTGTCGGGCAATCAAAGTAAGTTGACCGCCATAAATAGCGTATGCGTAATTTTTCTGACTATGTGGCGATGCGAGAAGGACTCTGGTTGCCCGACCGCCGCACCACCGGGGTGTCGAGGATCAACCCGTTCCCCACGACCCAGGCGTTCAGGAGGCGATCGGCCGTGAAAAAGTTCAACCCCCTGCGGCCGGTGCCGGCCGCCAAGCCCCGGGTGCGGCGGTCGATCGGGTGGCCGTACAAGGTTCCCTCACACTGGCGGCCGTTTGGTTGATTCGGGGGCCGGCACCGGGCATGATTGGGGTCCACCAACCCCGCCCAGGGTTCGCCCCGATGCAGACGACCTCGCCGAGCCTTCTACACCGCCTCCGGGACCGGGCCGACGCCGACGCCTGGGGCCGGCTGGCCCGGGTGTACACCCCACTCCTGCTCGACTGGGTGCAACGGCTCGGCGTCCAGCCGGCCGACGCCGACGACTTGGCCCAGGAGGTTCTGGCCACGGTCGCCCGTGAGGTGCCCCGGTTCGAGTACGACCCCGACCGGGGGACGTTCCGGGGGTGGCTGCGGACCATCCTCGTCAACCGGGTCCGGCATCACCGGCGGGCCGGGGGGCGGGCACCGGATGCCGCCGGCGGGGGCGAACACGACCGGCTCCTGGCCGACCTGGCGGACGGCCGGGGAGACCTCAGCCGGGAGTGGGACCGGGAACACGACCGACACGTCGTCGGCCGGCTGCTCGACCTGATCCGGGGCGAGTTCCAGCCGGCCACCTGGGAGGCGTTCCGGCTGGTCGCCGTCGAGGGCCGGCCGGCGGCCGAGGTCGCCGCCTTCCTCGGGCTGACCCCGAACGCCGTCCGGATCGCCCGGTGCCGGGTCCTGGCCCGGCTCCGGCAGGAGGCCGACGGGCTGACCGGGTGAAAAAACGGGGTTGGTGAAATACTCGGCCAGCGGCGGCACAAGAAGGGTGCCGGGTTGTGCCCCGGTAAACCCGCCCACCGCCGGAGTCAACCCGTGCCCGCCCGCCTGGCCCTGCTCGCCATAACCCTCGCCCTAACGGCCGCCAACCCGTCCAGGGCCGATCTGATTACCACGGCCGCCGGCGTGCCGGGGGCGGCCACCGTCATCGATTTCTCCCAGTTCAGCGGGCCGTTCGTGCGGACCAACGGGCCGCTCGACCTCGGGGCCGGGGTCACGTTCACCTCGACCAGCCCGAACCTGGCCGTGGTCGGGGACGGGGCCGGGACGAACCAGCAGTACGGGTTCAGCAACGGCCAGGGGGTGACGTGGGACGCCGGCCGGGTGGGCTTCGTCGGGCTGAACTTCGGGTCCGGCGACCTCCTGTTCCGGTTCGACACCCCGGTTCGGGTCGCCGGCGGGCTGGTCAACTGGGACACCCACTTCGGGCCGGTGGTCCTGTCCGCCCTGGCCGCCGACGGGTCCGTCCTGGAATCCTACGACCTCCGGGCGGTCGCCCCGATCACCCGGCCGGGCGGTCTGAACTACGGCGAGTTCCGGGGGATCGCACGGGCGGACGCCGACATCGCCGCTCTCCGGCTGAGCAACGGGTATGCGGTGCTGGACGACCTGACGTTCTCGGCGGCCCCGGTGGCGGTCCCGGAGCCGGCCACGTTCATCCTGATGGCGACCGGGGTTGGCGGGGTGGTACTCATCCGCCGACGGAGGGCGTGCTGAACATGGCATCCGAAGTCGGGCCGACCCCGCACCCGCCGGCCGACCGGCTGGCGGCTTACGCCCTCGGCCGCCTGCCGCCCGACCAGGCGTCCCAGGTCGAAACCCACCTGGGCGGGTGCGAGGACTGCACCCGGACCGCCGAGCAGGCCCAGGCCGACGACCCGCTCCTGGCCGCCGTCCGGGAGTTGAAACCGCACCAAGTTCGGCCGGCGGCCGATCCGACCGCCCCACCCCCGGAAATGGCCGACCACCCCCGTTACCGGCTCGACCGGCTGCTCGGCCGGGGCGGGATGGGGGAGGTCTGGTCCGCCGTCCACCTGCTGATGAACCGCCGGGTGGCGGTCAAACTGGTCCACCCCGACCTGGCCCACAGCCCGGCGGCCGTGGCCCGCTTCCGCCGGGAGGTCGAAGCCGTCGCCCGGCTGGACCACCCGAACATCGTCCGGACCCACGACGCCGACCAGGCCGCCGGCCGGCTGCTCCTGGTCATGGAACTGGTAGACGGGCCGGACCTCGCCCGGGTGGCCGCCGACCGGGGGCCGCTGCCGGTGGCCGAGGCGGTCGGATACGCCCGGCAGGCGGCCGTCGGCCTCCAACACGCCCACGAGGCCGGGCTGGTCCACCGGGATATCAAGCCCCAGAACCTCTTGCTCGCCCCGGACGGGACGGTCAAGATCGCCGACTTCGGGCTGGCCTCGGTCCTGGCCGACGACTTGGACGAGGAACAGGTCGTCACCTCAACGGCTCACCTCGGGCCGCACACCCGGCCGGGCCAGGGGTGCGGGACCCCGGACTACATCGCCCCCGAGCAGGTCCGGGACGCCGGGTCGGCCGACACCCGGGCCGATTTGTACAGCCTCGGATGCAGTCTCTACCACATGCTCGCCGGCCGCCCGCCGTTCGCCGGCGGGACCGGGTTCTCGAAGGTGGCCGGGCACCTGGAGCGGACCCCCCGCCGATCACCGCCCACCGCCCGGACCTGCCACCGTCCGTAGTCGGGCTACTCGACCGGCTGCTGGCCAAAGACCCTCGGGACCGATTCCAGACCCCCAGGGAGGCCGCCGACGCCCTGGCGGCGGCCCTGGCCGACCCGGACCGGCCCCATCCCGGCTGGTGGACCCGCCGCCGGGTGCTGGCGGGCGGGATCGCCGGGGCGGGGCTGCTGGCGGCCGGCGGCTGGTACTTCATCGCCCGCCGGCGGGTGCCACAGGCCAGAGAGGTGATGCAACTCGAAGGGCATGTCGGCACTATCCAGCACGTCGCCCTGTCGCCGGACGAGCCGCTGGTTCTGTCCGCAGGGGACGACGGAACCGCCCGGGTCTGGGGCCTGAGCGACGGACGGCTCATGCGGATACTGACTGGCCACACCAAAGTGGTCACAAGGGGAGCCTTCGTCCCGAACGACCGCAGGCGGGTGTTGACGGCCAGCCTGGACGAAACCGTCCGGCTCTGGGACCTGGACACCGGCCGGGCGGACTGGGTGTTCGACCAGACGAAAAAGGCCTTCACCGCACTTGGGGTGTCCCCGGACGGCCAGCGGGTGATGGCCGGTGGCCCGAAGGCGGTCGATCTGGAGGTAAGTACGGGGGGCATGGTGTGGGAGCGGTCGGTCGGATCGAAAGGGGCGTCCTGGGTCGGGTGGAGCCCGGACAGCCAGTTGGCGGCCGCCGGGTCGGGGGAGGTGATCCTCGTCTGGCCGGCCGACGGGAACCACGAGGGAAAACGGCTGGCTGGGCACCCGCTCCCCATCGAGGTCGCCGGGTTCTCGGCCGATGGCCGACGGATGGCGGCCGGCGGGGTCGGCCGGACGGCCACCGTCTGGGACGTGCCCTCCGGAGCGGTGGTGGCCCGGTACGGCTTGCCGCACCGGCTGTACCGGGTTGTCCCGGCCGGGAACGACGGGTTCGAGTTCGTTCTGCACGGCGACGACGACCCCAGGCTGACGGTGTACGATCCGGCGGCCGGCCGGGCGGTGGCCGAGGTCGTCAGCCCCGCCGGGGTCCTCTGGGGATGCGAGATCACCCAGGACTTCAAGCGGATGGTGACGGGGGGCATCGACGGGGTGGTGCGGGTCTGGGAGCTACCAGGATGAACTTGGTAAAAATCCCCCGGCTGTGAAATGACCGCCACCACTGCCGCACAAGGGGAGTGTCCGGTTCCACCGCCAGAACGAGGTACTTGTGATGGACTTCCTCGGCCAGACCTGGGTGATGGTCCTCATGGGCCTCGCCTTCCTCCTCATCCCGGTCGTGGTGATCGGGCTGGTTCTCTACGCCATCCGGAACGGCTCTCGAACGGGTTCGGGGCGAGATCGGCCCGCCAGGTGATCCGGGCCGTTCAACTGGCTATCACCTCCTGACCGGTGGGGAGGGCCACCGATGGCGGACGACCCGAAGGACTTCGACCAGGACGACCGCCCGGCCCGGTGTCGCCGCAGGCCGGAGTATCCACCGGCCGCCCGGCCCCGGGGGATGACGCCTACCCAGACCGTCCTGGCCGTCGTCGGCGGGGTCGTTCTGTTGGGCTGCTGCGGCATCGGCGGGTGCGTCGTCCTGGTCGGGATCGGAACCATGCAGGAGGCCGGAGTCGGCGGGGTGCATCAGCCCGACCCGAAGGAACTGGCGGCTGAGGTCAAGCCGCTCATCCTCAAGAAGTGGCGGGAAAAACCGGAACTCCACAGTGCGACCATCCAAGATGTCACGCTCGTTCACAAGGGGGGCAACACCTACACCGGGCTGGTGAACGCCACCATCGACGGCAAGACCGAGTGGTTGAAACTAGAGGTCATCCACGACGGCCAGACCATCTTCTGGGAGCTTACAGAGCTTGGCAACTGAAGGTGGTTTCGCCGAACGTCATGAGGTACTGCACCGGACCGGTTGTGGTGTGTGACCTGCGGGGCCGAACCAAAAAAACCCCGACCTCTGAAATGAACGTCCCGCCTGCCGCACAAGGGGTGTGAGCATGGCGGTCCACCACACACCCCGGCGGCGGAAAGGCCCATCGATGGCAAACTACCCCACCGATCACGACGAGGACGACCGCCCACCCCGGCGGCGTGAGTACGACGACGAGGACCGGCCGGGCCGGCGACGCCGGCCCACCGACCACCCCCGGTCCGAACGTCCCCGGGGGATGACCACGACACAGATTATCCTGACCACCCTCGGCGGGCTGGCCCTGCTCGGCTGCTGCGGGTTCGGCGGATGCATCGCCCTGGTCGGCATCGGGTCCAAGCAAGCGGCCGACCAGGAGGCCCGGGAGGTGGCCGGCGGGCAGGCCATTACGATCGACGCCGACGCCCTGCACGGCGAATACGACGCCAACGAGGTGGCGGCGGACAAGAGTACAAGGGGAAGGTGCTGGAGGTGAAGGGGACAGTAAAGGAGGTCCGGTCGGGGTCTGTTCGGCGGCGGCCAGCAGGTCGAACTGGTGCTGGCCAGGAACGAATTCATACCGAGTGTCGTCTGTGAGTTCCCGGCCTCGGCCCAGGAGGCGTTGGCCAAGCTCCGTAAGGGCCAGCGGGTGACGATCCGGGGGAAGTGCAAGGGCTTCCCCGGCTCGGTGCGACTCGACAATTGCAGCCTCAAATGAGGCGAAGCTGTTCGCACCAGCCCGAAGCTGATCCAGCCCGCCGGGCATATTCGCTTTCGGCTTGTTTCCCTAGTCCGCCCGCCGTGCGGGAATCACTGGTCGTCGGGGTGAGAGATGGGTGCCGCCTACTACTACTCACGGGACGGAGAGCGGGCCGGGCCGGTCAGCGTCGGCGAACTTCGCCGGCTGATCGACGATGGTGAAGTCGGGCGGGAGGACCTGGTCTGGAAGGAAGGGATGCCGGACTGGACACCGGCCGCCCGGGTCGAGGGCCTGCTCGCCCCGGCCGCCGGCCCCCCGCCCCTGCCGAGGTCGAGGGCGTTGGCCCCGGCGGACCTCGGGCCGGACGTGCCCCGTCCCGACTACCGCTCGTTCGTCGGCCGGAAGGTCGCTGCCGGGGTCTGCGGCATCCTCTTCGGTGGCTTCGGCGTCCACAAGTTCATCATCGGTCAGCCGCTGTTCGGGTCCATCATGCTGGCGGTGTGGGTGGTGTCGTTCGTGGCCGGGTTTTGCCTGCTCGTGCCGTTCTTCATCTGTGCGTTGCTCAACCTGGTCGGCCTCATCGAGGGCATCCTGTATCTGACGAAGTCGGACGACGACTTCTACCAGCAGTATGCGGTCGAGAAGCGACCGATGTTTTGAGTTGGGGCGGGCCGATCGCCGTTCTACGGCTCACCTGGGTTGGGGAGACGACGATGGGCTCCGGATATTTCTACGCCCCGGGTGGGGAGCGAGTCGGGCCGGTCCAGGCCGAGGAGATTCGGCGGCTGTTCGCCGACGGTCAACTCGGCCAGGATGACCCGGTATGTCAGGAGGGGACGGCCGAGTGGGTCCCGGCCGCCAAGATCGAAGGGCTTCTGCCGCCGGCCGTGGACGGTCCGCCGCTGTCTGACCGGACCCGGGTATACACCGACGCCGACTTCGCCCCGGCCGCCGACCCGCCGACCTCCGGTCCGCCGCCCCTCCCCCGCCGGGGGCGGCCCCGGGCCAACACCCCACTCGACCTGGACGGCGACGACCGCCCGGCCCGGCGGCCAAACCCGGGCGAAGAAGACCGTCGGGAACGAGCCGAGCCGGGTCGTCACGGCGACCCCCGGCCGCTGGGTCATCGGCCGGGATCGGCCGCTGACGAGGGCGACGAGCCGCCGATCCGTCGCACCTACCGGCAGGCGGCCGGGTGGTACGAGGGCCTGGGCCGAGACACGAAGACCTGGCTGCTCAACTTCACCGCCGTCTTCGTCGCCAACGTGCTGTCCGGCATGTTCCTCGCCTTCCTGGCCTATGTTTTTTTTCTAATGATGTTCGCCAACGCCACCCAGGGCTTTAAGGCTCGATGACGTGGCTGGGGCTCACGCTGATGGCGGCTTTCCGCACTGGAGAAATGAAACCGTGGTTTCAATCTATTTTGTCTGATTGTTCAGTCTTTTCACTTGCTCCCAGGCCGCACGCCGCTTGGCTTCTCGGATGTCGGCCCTCTCCTGCTCCCGTGCCAGGTGCCGGGCGATTGCCTGGCCGTAGGCCAACTCCAGTTCGGGATAATGTGCCCTCAGCCGGTCCGTGTCCGCACCTGCCAACCGCCGGGTGTAACTCCGCCCGGACCGCCCCGTCATCTCCCGCCAGACCCTCACCTCCTCCGCCCGAGAGCCGATCGACCACGCCAAGTACACAGCGACCGCCTGCTCCCACCGGATGCGGGCAGACCGATTCAGGTGTGGCATAGAAGAATTGTTAGACGGGCATCAGCAAAGTGGCCAATCGTCAATCCGCTTAGTGGGCACTCACCCGCCGCAAGCCCTCAGAGTGGGGGACCGGCGGGCTGAGTTGCCACCGACAGGACCCATCACCCTGGTGATGGCCGTCCGGGTGGCAACACCAGCCCGGAGTGCTTGCCCGTGAACGAGAACGTGAACGTCCCCGCCCCGATCGTGAACCCGGCCCCGGCCTTCGTAGACCCGCTGGCCCAGAAGATCGCCGACGCCTACGGCCAGGCGGAGTTGAGGGGCCGGGAGGCGGTGGCCGCCGCCCTGAAGATGGCGGAGTGGGCCGCCCAGAAGAAGACCGAGCTAGACACCGCCAAGAAGGCCGGCCAGACCGTCCCCGGGTTCCTGGAGTGGATCGCCGAGCAGCGGGCCAGGGCCAGCATCGGCGGGCACTCGTTCCCGACCTACCAGTACGTCAACCGGCTGCTGAAAATCCACGATGACAAGCAGCACCTCACCGGCAACGAGTCGTCCATCCGGCAGTGCCAGGAGGTCATCGCCGCCGCCACCAAGGACCGCCGCCGGCCAGGCCAGAAGAAGCCCCCGATCACCCCGACACGGGTGCAACGGGTCGCCGACCAGACCAAGATCAAGCCCGAGAAGTTGACGGCTGCCTTGAAGGAACTGGGGGTCACGATCAAGAAGGATGACCCCCGGGCCGTCCCGGAACCCGAACCGCCTGCCGCCCCGAAGAAGACCCGGAAGAAGAAGGCCGCCCTTCCTGCTGACCAGCCGGACGAGAAGTAGGGAACCGAAGCTGACCACCAGCCGCACCATCCGATCGCCCCGGCCCAGTCGGGCCGGGGCGTTTCCCGAACACCGTCTGTACTTCACCGGGGTGAACAGTGACCACGATCACGCTGACGGCACTCGATCCGGTCCGAATGGTTTCTCCGCCCGGCCGCCTGACCCGTGGGCCGGTGCCGGTCCAGATCATCGACATGGACAGCTACCGGTCGGTTGACCTCGCCAACCCCGAGCCGCCGACCCCGCTGTCCCCGTATCTGACCGCCAAGCAGGCCGCCGCCTACCTGCGGCTGTCCTACTCGACGTTCCGAAAGCGGGCCAAGTACATCGTCCGCCAGCCGCAGACCGGCCGGTATCACGTCAACGACCTGGACGACTACGCCCGGTCGATCCGGCCGAGGAAGAAGCGGTAGGTCAACGGACATTGTTGCAGCGACCGGCCCCCAGGAATACTTCCTGGGGGCTTTACTATTCTATTGGAGGATAATTCTATGGGTCGTCCGGCTGAGTTTTATACACGGGTGGGGGACGGCGAGAAGGCCCACCAGGTCGGCTACGCCGCTGTCGAGCGGTACGGCTACCTGCGGGTCCGGTTCGTCGGCCCAGATGGGAAGAGGGGAGAGGCGGCTACCGGCTGCACCAAGAAGGATGCGGCCTTCCACGTCGAGGCCGCTAAGATCATCGCCAAGTCCTACGCCGCCTTCTACCCGGACCCCAAGCGGGTGTCGTGGGACGCCGCCCTGGTGGAGGTCGAGCAGGCCGTCAAGGACTTGAGGCCGGCCACGCTGACCGCCTACAAGAAGGTCGTCCGGGTCTTCCGGGAGACCGTCCCGGCCCTGCCGAACTCCCCGGTCGAGATCAGCGGCGACCACGCCGCCAAGTTCTCCCGCCTCTTCCTCAGCGGCACCTACAAGCGGGGGAAGAAGGGACAGGAGCGGCGGCGGAGTCCGATCACCCTGGCCTCGCACATCCGCAACCTGTCGGCCCTCTGGCGGCACCTCGCCGACCTCGCCCTGGTCAAGTCGAACCCCTGGAAGTTGGTCCGCAAGCCGGAAGTCCCCAAGAAGCGGAAGGCCGTCCCTACCGAGGATGCCGTCGAACACTTCTTCGGCTGGGTTCACGCCCGCTATCCGGGCTGGAACAGGCTGTTCGCCCTCCTGGAGTTGAAGGCCATGAGCGGGTGCCGGTCGTTGGACCTGGTGCTGCTCCGTTCGGACCAACTGGTGAACGGTCGGGTGGTCTGGGAACCCGACCAGACCAAGCACAAGGAGGGGCGGGCCGTTCTGGTCCCGGCCGAGTTGTTCAAGACCCTCCAGTCGGTCGCCGGCCCAACCTACTTGTGGGAGGGGATCACCGAGGACCTACGGACCTACCGGCCGTCGAAGAACCAGCCCAGCCACTTCAAGCCGGCCACGGTTTACTGGCTCCTCGGCAACATCTTTCGTGAGTACGCCGACGCCCACCCGGACCGGCCCCGGCTGTCCCCACATGCCCTCCGCCGTCGGGCGATCACGGTGACGACCCAGGCCACACAGAGCGTCGATGCCACGGCCACGGCCATCGGCATCAACCCGGCCACCGCCCGAGCCTACTACCTGGACTCCCGGCGGGCCTTCGACGCCGACACCGTGTTCTCTCGGGTCGCAGACACCCTCATCCCGAAGCGAACCCCCGCCACACTACCGCCACACAATCCGGGCACGGAGGGGCACCCCGAGGAACAGCGAGGAACACCCGACGGCACAAAATAGCCTGGAAAACAAGGAGTACCGCAGATTTCAAGGATGTGAGAATGTGCGGGCTACAAACTGAAAATCGCTAGGTCCGCGGTTCAACCCCGCGACTGCCCACTCGAACGCCACCGCCGCACGGGACACCCGTGCGGCGGTGGCGTTTCTGTCCGGCTCGCGGTCAACCCCCCGCCTCGCGGACCGCGATCGCCGTGGCGGTGGCGAACGCCCGGCAGTGGGCGGTCGTCAGCAGGACCGCCCCGACGCCCCGGGCCCGCATCCGCTCGGCCGTCGCCCCGCCGACTTCGACCCTTTGGCCGCCCGCCTCGGCCACCACCTCCACGTCGGTCCACGCCACCCCCGGCCGCCACGTCGTCCCGAGGCTCCGGAACACCGCCTCCTTCGCCGCCCAGACGGCCGTGAAATGCTCGGTCGTGTGCCGCCGGCCGTTGCAGTATCGCAGTTCGCGGGCGGTGTACACCTGCCCGAGGAACGCCTCCCCGTGCCGGTCGATCAGCCGCCGGACCCGGGCGCACTCGATCACCTGGGTCCCGATCCCTACGAGTTCCATCGGCGGCGGCTGACCTTCGCGGCCCCGGCCCGGGGCGGTAGAATCACGGCCTACCGGCTGTTCTACCGGCTGGTGCGAAGGAGTCGCGTCCGATGTCCCCCGACCCGCCCGCCGACCTGCTGGCCGACCTGACCGACGACCAGCGGGCGGCCGTCACCCACGGCGAGGGGCCGCTGCTCATCTTGGCCGGGGCCGGGTCCGGCAAGACCCGGGTCATCACCCGCCGGGTGGCGTACATGCTGTCGCAGGGCGTCAAGCCCTGGAGCGTCCTGGCCATCACCTTCACCAACAAGGCGGCCGGCGAGATGCGGGGGCGGGTCGAGGCACTCGTCCCCGGCAACCGGGTCTGGGTCAGCACCTTCCACAGCCTCGGGGCGCGGCTCTTGCGGCAGTACGCCGACCGGCTCGGGATCGACAAGAACTTCACCATCTACGACACCGACGACCGGAACAAGCTGGTCAAGGACGCCCTGAACGCGGCCGGGTTCGACGACGTGAAGTTTTCGCCCGAACGCCTCTCCGGGGCGATCAGCAAGGCCAAGAACGCCCTCCTCACCCCCAACCAGTACGAGAAGACGGCCAACGACTTCTTCAGCCAGACCGTGGCCAAGGTCTACCACGGGTACGAGAAGCGGCTGCGGGCCGCCAACGGCATGGACTTCGACGACCTCCTCTACCTCCCCGCGATGGCCCTGCGGACGAACGAGGAGTTCCGCCGCGACCTCGACGCGCGGTTCAAGTACGTCCTGATCGACGAGTACCAGGACACCAACTCGGCCCAGTACGAGGTCGCCCGGCGGCTGTCGCAGGACCACCCGAACCTGTGCGTGGTCGGCGACCCCGACCAGAGCATCTACAAGTGGCGGGGTTCGGACATCAAGAACATCCTCGACTTCGAGCGGGACTTCCCGGACGCCCGGGTCATCACCCTGAACCGGAACTACCG